>JBAWGU010000143.1:0-6254 GCA_049593215.1 Pyrinomonadaceae bacterium | reverse complement strand
TCATCCTTCATCCTTCATCCTTGCTTTTACCCGCCCGTTTCTGCCGTTGACAGCAACCTGGCCGCACTTCACTGCAAACCCGCATCCGTCCGGTAAGAACCGGCGTACCTTGTTGTGAACGAAGCGTTCGACGACCTCTCAAACTGCTTGATACGCAACTCTTGATAAAGGAGAAAAATGATGAAGAGACTTCAACTGATAATGGCCCTGCTGATGCTGGCAGCAAGCCTGAGCTTGAGCCAGCCAGCCTGCGCGCAGGCAAACAAGACCGCGCAGAATGTGCAGCCGCAGCAAAAGTCGGCCCAGCGAAATCTGGCAATTCTAATCTTCGACGGCGTGCAGATTATTGACTACACCGGCCCGTATGAAACCTTCGGCCACGTTTATAACAATGATACGGCAGCGTTCAATATCTACACCGTGTCGGAGAAGACCAACGCGATTACCACTTCGATGGGGATGAGCGTCAATCCCAAGTACAGCTTTGAAAATGCGCCGAAGCCGGATGTGCTGCTCGTGCCGGGCGGCGACGTGAGAGGGCAGTTGGCTAATCCGGCGGTGCTGAAGTGGGTTCAGGATACAGCGAAAGATGCGGAGATAGTGCTCTCCGTCTGCAACGGAGCCTTCATCCTAGCCAAAGCCAATTTGCTCGACGGGATGGAAGCGACGACGACGGCTGGCCTGATTCCCATGCTCAGAGAAGCCGCGCCGAAGGTGAAGGTCGTTGACGACAGGCGTTTCGTTGATAACGGAAAAATTATTACTGCTGCGGGCCTCTCGTCTGGAATTGACGGCGCGCTTCATGTCATCGAAAAACTTTTCGGTAGGGGCACGGCGCAAATGGCTGCGCTCGGGATGGAATACAACTGGGACCCCGATTCAAAATTCGTCCGCGCCGCGCTGGCGGATAAGTACATGCGTTTTAACTACGACGTGAAGGTCATTGACGGGGGATGGAAGCCGCTTAGTCGGGCTGGGAGTCTGGACCAGTGGGAGAATAAGTGGGCGGTCATGAGCGAGTCTTCGGCGACTGACATTCTCGACAGCGTGAATAACACCATCGCGGCGAATAAAACCTACGGCGCGCCGTCCGCCATCAAGTGGACGCGCGTGGACAACGCGCACGCCAGAAGCGCGAAGCAAAGTTTGTGGCGTTTTACGGACGAGAAGGGCGCGACGTGGAACGGCGTCGTTCAGGTAGAGCCTGTGGCGGGCGAGTCGAAACAATTTACGCTCTCTGTGAAGATTGCCCGCGATAACGGAAGCGCCCGTCTGCCAGCCAAATGAGAGAGCGCAAAAGTTAGCAGGTGATGAGCTGGAAACTTTAACCGGATGAGTTAAGAGGCGCTCTGCCACCCGGTGGGCTTGGAGCGTTAGAAGGGAGTTAAGTAAATGAAGCTGCAAAACGTCTCGAAAGGTACGGCAAGAGCGCTGGTGGTAGCGGCGCTCGCGCTGGTCTTCCTTTCCATCCTGCTCAACATTGCGCAGAGCGCCTCTACACGGCCTGTTGATAGTATGCCTTCAGCCGAGCAAACGCCGACGGCCTTTAGCAAGCCCGCGCTGGTCCAGCGTTATCAGCAAACGATCACGCCCGATGCGCTGGCTGCACGCCTCTATTTTCTGGCCTCCGACTCCTTTGAAGGTCGTGAGACCACGACGCGCGGACAGAAGCTCGCCGCGCAGTATCTGGCTTCGCAGTATCGTCTGATGGGGCTTGCGCCCAAAGGGTCTGTCAAAACGATTGAGCCGCTTTCCCCTTCAGCCTACTTTCAACCGTTCACTGTTTATAAGAGACTGCCCAAAGAAACTCATCTTGAAGTGATAGCTAATGGCAGCAGCGTGGCATCGAGCGTCTTCTCTGCGTTGGCGCATGATGATTTGTCTTACTTTCTGACGGGCAACGCGTCCAGTGCAAGCGGCGATGTGGTCTTCGCGGGCTACGGCATTGCTGACGACAAGCTCGGCTACAACGATTATGCCGCTTTGAATGCGAAAGGGATTTCGATTGACGGTAAGTGGGTCATGGTCCTTTCGGATGAGCCGCTCAGTGAAGACGCCGCGACCAGCTTACTTCCAACAGCAGATCACAAGCCTTCAAAATGGACCGCGACATTTATGCCGAAGCGAAAAGCTGTGATGGCCGCAGGCCGTCCCGCAGGCATTCTTGCTGTGAGATACGACGGCCCGCGTATGCAGGGCACATTCGCAGAGACGGCGGCGCAGGCTTCTCTCGCAGTGCAGCGCGTTGGCAACTTGTCGCTGAACCAATCTCCCTTCCCGCCGACCTACGTGATTTCCGGCAAGCTGGCGGATCAAATTCTTTCCTCTTCCGGTCAAACGGTTGACGGCTTGAGACGGCAGATTAATCAGAGCTTGAAGCCGACGGTGTTTGATGTAAAGGGTGCGAAGGTCAACACGACTGTCGAGCAGTTTAAGGGGCTGGAGACAGAGAACGTGCTGGCTTTTATCGAAGGCTCCGACCCGCAGCTTAAAGATGAGACGGTCGTCATCTCCGCTCACTACGACCACCTCGGCATCAACCCTACTCTCAAAGGGGACCAGATTTTCAACGGAGCGGCGGATGATGGCTCCGGCGTCGTGGCTTCGCTGGAGTTGGCGCAGGCATTTATGAGGGCGAAGCGTGACGGCTTCGGGCCGCGCCGCTCGATTCTGTTCATCAACTTCTCAGGCGAAGAGAAGGGAATCCTCGGCTCAGGTTACTATACGCATCAAGAGCCACTGGTCCCGCTTGAAAAAACCGTTGCCGAAATCAACATGGACGGAGTCGGCGGGATTGATCTAAAGCATCCGACCAAAAGCCGTAACTACATTTACATCGTCGGTGCAGGGAATCTCTCTCAGGAGATGATAGCTACCAACAAGCGCGTCAACGAAATGACAAACATCAAGCTTGATCTGACAGACGGCCCGAATTTCGGCTCAGATCATCTCAACTTTGAATCGGAGATGATTCCCTTCATCTACTATTCAACCGGATTGACAGAGCACTACCACACGGTGGGCGACGAGCCGAACACCATTGACTATGAACATCTGGCGAGAGTCACTCAGCTTGTCTTCGGGACGGCATGGCAGGTAGCCAATCAGGACGCAAGACCGCCAGGCGTCAACAGAAGCCAGTTGACTCTGGTGGGCTATGTCTGTCCCCCTTGCCCTTTTGAATGCGACGAGGTTGTTTACGATCATCCCGGCGAGTGTCCCGTGTGCGGAATGAACCTTGTGCCTAAATATTCAGGCGCGAGCGTACATCCCTGAGCAGAGCAAATTTCGTCTTCTTATTACCTATCGCAACGGGACGGCTCGCCTCAAATTTATGCGATGAAGGCTGATATATCTATAGTCGTTTGTAATTGGATGTCACCCGAGATGAGGATTGAGGGTTCACGCTGGAGGCGCGAAGAAGAGAAAGACAGAAGGTGTTCTTTAGTTTTTCTGTTTTTTGCGCCTTTGCGTGAACCCTCATGTTCGTTACCGCACAAGCTACTGCCAATTGCAAACCGCAATAAGGCTCGGAAGATAGCCATGGTTTTCCATCTTGCTGTATGCTGATATTATCTTGAAGATTTATTCAGCGAACATCGAAGAGGAGATGAATCATGGTTACTGTAGCCTTGCTCGTTCGGCTGGAAGCAAAGCCCGGAAAAGAGGCGGAGGTCGAGAGCTTCCTTAATAGCGGACTCTCTCTTGTAGAGGAAGAGCCGGACACCACCGCGTGGTTTGCCATCCGCATGGGCCAATCAACCTTCGGCATCTTCGACGCTTTCCCCGGCGAATCGGGACGCGACGCTCATCTCAACGGCAAAGTTGCTGCCGCGTTAATGGCGAAAGCCTCAGAGCTTCTGGCCGAGCCGCCCGTCATCGAAAAGGTTGATGTCCTTGCGGCAAAACTTCCCTGATCAAAGTTTAATTCTTAATAGTGAAGCCGGATTGTCAAAGAAGCGACATGACACCACACGGCGGAAATTCGGAGACCTCAAAATAGCAGGACCAAAGGAGAGTAATATGTCTGAAGAAAAAGTTGTAGAAAAGCATGAGCACGTCAAAACTGAAACCGAAGAAGGTACGACAGAATCTCACCGCCATGAAACGGTGGTTGAGCATGACAAGGGAGAGCCGGAGGTTATCATTGAGAAAGAGACAACCATAGAGCAGACAGAGTAGGCTTTATTCGATGGATAGCTCCCTTGCGCGTTTCCACAGAGGACTCACGCGCGACGTTTGGAGGGCTGTCTCTTAGCAACGCACCCTTCGCATTTACATTCCTTATCTTTCATGTGGGCGTTCAAATACTCTTCGCCGTAATCAATAGTGATTTGCTCTCCGGCTTTGATGGACCTCAGCGACCATATCCATACCTTCTTGCCCGTCGTAAAGCCTTTGGCGTTCGGCTTGCACGAATGGTTGAGATAGCGAGCAATGTTACTGCGTAGGCTGCCGTCAATGGAGTGTGTGTCGTTCAGATAAAAGAAGTTTTTCCCGCGACTTCTCTCCACTTCTTCATTGGGGACAATGGGGCCTTTGAACTCGATAATTTTTTTATTGGCCGGAATTGGTTCCAGAGTAAATAAGCCTAACCCTGTGACGGTGCGCTTAACGGCCAGTTTGCTATTCGGCTTGGTCATGTTTTGATAGTAACATCTCCATACCAAAACCGCTCTGTGTTGCGCCCGGTTAAGACTAAATGAAAGTATCCGTTGTGCCATAAACACAAAAGACCATTCCGAAGAATGGTCTCAAGCCTCTGATGACTCAGGATTAAAACGGAGTCCGCGTTGATGTTTTTCGAGACGATAGCGCGGCCTGATAAAACGCCTGCGTTTTATCATTGACGCTTGATAATTCTTGAGATGTCATAACTGAAAGCGATGGCAGGCTTCCAGACGTAACGGTTTTGAGTAGTCACACCTTCGCTTTTACCGAATTGAGCGCCTTCAAAGAAATCGCCGCCCAGCACCTGTTGTTTGCCAATGAAAGTTCCGAAGGTTAAAAAGGCTTTGCGTTGGTAGAGATTAACAGAACCACCCAACAGGTATTCGATGTCGAAATCGTCGTTGGTCTTTTTGCCGGAGATGCCGGTCGAAAAGTAGAAGTCGTGGCCGCCGAAATTTGTCAGACGGCTATGAAGCATGGCAAGCGGCGTCATGCGGTAACTTGAACTCGAAGTCAACCCGACGATGCGTGTCAATGTCTGCCCGTTCGTCAGTTTTCCCTGACGGTCGCGTGCAAAGCCGACGATTGTGTCATAGGTGCGCTGTTCCAGCGAGGTGTAGGCCAAACCCACGGCCAGATTGAAGGGGATGCTGCCGATACGTATCTCGTTTCTCAGCGCATCGGCGGACGAAGACGAACTGGTCTGCGTGCTGAGCGTGCCTTCCTTTTTGGTCGTGCGCGAAAAACTGTAGCTGAAGGAAAAGCCCGGCTTCCAGACATAGCTTTTACGAAACAGTTTGGCCTTCCCAACGCTGTCCGGCAGCTCATCACCGACTTTCACATCGCTCACGAGATTTTGCTCCTTACCTCCGTAAGCCCCGAAGGTCAAGACCGCGCGGTCGTTCAACAGCCCAACCGAAGGCCCTATCAAGTATTCGATATCCACGTTGTCATCATGCTTAGCGGTGATGCCTAATGAGAAATAGAGACTGGCGGGTTTGTAGCTCAACAGGCGCGAATTGAGCAGCACCATCGGTAAGAGACGCCGCGAAGAGTTCTCGCCGAATCCGATAATATCTGCGCTGCCGTCACCTGTCGGATTTCCCTGCGCGTCGCGTGTAAAGCCCTTCACGCTTTTGAACGTGCGGCGCGGCAGGGGCGAATAGACGAGTCCGCCTGAAAGCATGAAGCGCGGATTCCCGATGTGTATGACTTCGTTGACCTCTCCTTCCGGCGCGGGATTGTCGCCTTTATCTTTCTCAGGGGCTTTTCCTGTCTCTTTCTCCGGCGTTGTTTCTCCGCCGGACTGTAATCCTCTACGGTTGCCGCGCTCCACAAAATTATTGCCGCCTGAATCTCCGGAAGCAGAGCCTTCGCTCCCGCCTCCGCCTAACATGGTGGGCTGAGGCGATGTGCGGCCACTGCCTTTCCCCGTCTTGCCGCTTTGATTACCCGTCGCACCAGATGATGAAGCGTCGTCATCTTTGAGAGAGATTTTTTCTCGTTTAATTGAGACCGTAGCCTGACTCAGCTCAAATCTTTTATTGATGACAAAGGTGCGAGCAAAGAGACCTTCTTTGCTC
>JBAWGU010000142.1:0-2368 GCA_049593215.1 Pyrinomonadaceae bacterium | reverse complement strand
ATTGAGAGCTAAAGATGTAACGCTCACGCCGCGTCACACAAAACAACGGACTACGGACAACTGACTACGGACAATTTTTAATGCTTCTCGCCCTGCTGTTGCTCTCACTGTTTCTGCTGGTGATGCTCGGCTTCTACGTTTTTGTGGCCGCGCCGCGCAGTCGCCCGCACCAGACGTTTGCAGCGTTCGTCGCGTGTCTTGCGCTGTGGACCGTGAAGGACATTGCGCTGTGGGGCTTTGGGACGCCGGAAGGCTCTGTTGTCTGGTGGGCCAATCTGAGCTTCATCATCGCGCTCTTTCTGCAATACTCGCTCGTCGTCTTCGCCTGGGTCTTTCCTGAGAACGCGCCCGTGCCTCTCAAACGCGCGGCAGTGTTCTTTGCGCCGGGCGCAGTGCTTGTGCCAGCAGTCGTCGCCGGATGGATGTGGGAGACTGTGCAGTTTGTTGATGGCAGATTCGAGTTAAGACTAACGACGCTCGCCTACGCCTTCGGCCTCTATCTCTACTGCCTGTTCGGTTACGGCTTCTACATGCTCTACGCCAAGTACAGGCGCAATCGCGGCAGCCTCTGGGGACAACAACTCGGCGCGATCATCTGGGCCTTAATCATCACCGTCACGCTCAACGCGATTGCCTACGTCGTGCTGCCGCTCGCGGGCATCTACTTTCTGCTGCCCGTCGGCTCCGTCTTCCTCGTGCTCGGCGTTTTGATCTACGCCTACGCCATCTCAAACTTCAAGCTCTTCTCGCTGCAATCCGCTCTGGACCAGTTCCGGCTCTTCCCTATCGCCTACAAAGTCGCGCTCTCGATTGCCGCCGTCGCAGTTTCAAGTTTTCTCTTTCTACAAATACCGATTGTCGCGTGGAGTTTTAACGGATGGCTCTCAAGCGGAGTAATTGAAGAAGCGTGGCGACGCTATCTGGTGTTTAGCGTCATCACCGCGCTCGCGCCGAACCTGATTCTCGTCGCGCTCATCATACGCACAATCTCCCGCCCCGTGCGCCGACTGACTGAAGCGGCTGTTCATGTCGCCGGTGGCGCATACGGTACGGAGGTTGAGATTGAAAGCAACGACGAGATGGGATTGCTCGCGGTCTCTTTTAACGAGATGAGCCGCAAGATGGCCGCAGACATCGAACGCCTGCGCGAGCTTAACGAGCAACTCATCCGCACGGAAAAACTTGCCGCCGCCGGAACGCTCGCCGCAGGCGTTGCGCATGAAGTCAACAACCCGCTCGCTTCAATCTCTTCGTTGATTCAAATTCTTCAAACACGAAAAGGCACGGACGACGAGACGCGCGAGATGCTGCGCCTCATCAACACGCAGATTGAGCGCATCACGCGCGTCCTGCGCGACATGATGGAGTTTGCCCGCGCGCGCCCTTCAACGCGTGCGCCGCAGGACATCAACCGCATCATCGCCGCCAGCATTCGCCTCGCCAGCTTTGATAAAGCGTTCCAGCGTCTTCACACGGAAGTCAGAGAAGACGAGAGCGCGCCGCACGTCTTCGCAGACGCAGACCAACTCCAACAGGTCTTTCTCAACCTGCTGCTCAACGCGCGCGACGCGATGCCCGACGGCGGCAACCTGTTCGTGAAAACAACATACGACGCGCTCGCCGAAGAGATTACAGTCGAAATTAGAGACAACGGCACAGGCATCGCTCCAGAACACCGCGCGCACATCTTCGACCCGTTTTTTACGACGAAGCCTGCGGGCACAGGCACGGGCCTGGGACTCGCTGTCTGCTACGGCATCGTCACGGCGCATGGCGGGCGCATAGAAGTCGGCTCGAACAACGGGCGCGGCACGCGCGTGCGCGTACACCTTCCCATTGAGTCAAAGGTTGAAGAGAAACATGCCGACTATCCGTCTTGAAACATTTATCAAAGCCCCCATCGAACTCTGCTTCGATCTTGCGCGCGACGTTGAAGTTCATATCGCTTCGACTTCCGTGACGGAAGAGAGAGCCGTTGCAGGCGTGACATCTGGCCTGATGGGATTAAATGATTGGGTTACGTGGGAGGCAAAACATCTGGGCGTGCGTCAACGCCTGACCTCGAAGATTACGCAGATGGAGCGTCCGCGCATGTTCGTTGACGAGATGCAGCGCGGCGCGTTCAAAAGCTTCCGGCATCTTCACCTCTTTGAATCGAAGGACGGCGGCACGTTGATGAAAGATGAGATGACCTTTGTTTCTCCATTCGGCCCGCTCGGAAAAATTGCCGATAGAATGTTTCTCGAAAACTATATGAGACGCTTTCTCATCATCCACAACGAATATATCAAAAACCTCGCCGAAGCCAAGAGCCTTGAGGCCGCGCCATGTCAGAACCGCCTGCGGTAGCGGGCGGGTCGTGGTTTAA
>JBAWGU010000141.1:0-3197 GCA_049593215.1 Pyrinomonadaceae bacterium | reverse complement strand
CTCCTAATCTTTCTAATCCAGCCTTGAGAGTTTCCGTGTCGCCGCCAATGCCGATGCGTATGTGCTCAGGCATGTCGAAGAAGCTGCCGGGAACAACTGATGTCTCATGTTTTTCACGGAGCAGAGCGCATAAGTCTTCGGCGTTGCCGCTCTTGACGCGAGGGAATGAGACTGTGCCGTATTCGAGTTTGATGTACTCAAGGTCGTCGCGCGTGTCGAAGAAGCGGTTTAACTCTTGACGGTTTGTTTCGAGAAGCGTGCGAGCATGAGAGGCTACCTGATCGAGATGTTTGAGCGCGATGCAGCTTAAGAGTTCGGCTGTGTGTGAAGGATTAACGCCAAAAAGATCGTTGAGCCTCCAGATGCGCTCCGCTAATTTCGGCTCAGCCAGAATCCATCCGCAGCGAAGGCCGCTCAAGCCGTAAACTTTCGTCAGGCTGTTGGTCGTGATGAACTCTTCGCCAAGATGAAAAGCTGAGCGCGGCTGAAGGTCGAATGCCGCGTCGAGATAGACTTCATCAACCAGCACGCGCGCTCCGACGCTTCTGGCAAGCTCGCCGATCTGTTTGAGAGTGTCGCTGTCTGTGAGCGTGCTTGAAGGGTTGTGCAGGTTCGTTAAGACGATCAGCCTTGTGCGCTCTGTGACGGCGCGTTCAATTTCTCGCAGGTCAATACGGAAACCGTTCTCGAAGCTTCTCGAAAATCTTTTCACCTCTGCGCTTAGATAGCGGGCCAGCGATAGGAGCAGCTCGTAAGTCGGATGCTCTATTAAAACCTCTTCGCCAGATTCGATGAGCGAAGCCATCGCCAGATGATTCGCCATCGAAGTTCCCGTTGCAGCCACAACGCAATCGGTTGAAACGCCGGATTTCTCAGCCAGCAATCTTTGAAGCGGCTCGTAGCCGTAAAAGGTCGGGCCGCTGATCTCAAGCTCTTCGAGAGTGACGGGGAGTTTCGCAAGCGGGAAATGAGCAAGGCCGCTTGAAGAGAGATTGAAGCGCGCCTGCGAGCGCATCTTGGCCCATTGCATGTATTCGGAGCTGCGTACTCTTGCTTCCTGCTTCATCCGTCGCGCCTCCCGCGCCAGAGAAAAAAGACAGGGATGCCAGCCAGCATAATCAGGAGGCCGATAATGCTGTTCTGCGGATACTTGTAGATGGTGCTGAAGACGACGAGCCAGCAGGCAGCTACGAAGAAGATGGTGGTGAATGGATGGCCCGGAACTCTGAACCCGCTTATAGCATTCTTCTCTTCAAGCTCATTCGTCGCGTCTGTCGCCGAGGATGTATCAAGAGAGTTGCGCCTGTCTTCACTGTTGGAAGTTGAAAGAATGTTTACGGCGCGGCGTCTGAAGATGAAGATGCAGATGGCTGTCAGTCCAAACCAGATGAAGTCAACGGAGACGACGTAGTTGAGTATCTGCTCATACTTTCCTGTCAACGCAATCACAATCGCAAATGCGCCCTGCAAGGCGATGGCGATGACGGGCACGCGCGTCGAGGGATGTACCCACGCGACGTTACGGAAGAAGAGACCATCTTTCGCCATGGCGAAATAGACGCGCGGCGCGGTGAGCATTCCCTGACTGAGGAAACCGAAAGTTGAGACTGCGATGCCGACGGCAATCAAAGACGCTCCGCGTGGGCCGAGCGCGCGGCGCATCACATCGGAAGCGGGAATCCTCGTCGCGGCAAGACCGTCCGCCCCAAGCACCTGCACATAGACCCAACTGACAGAAAGATACAGAAAGATTACGCCGAACACGCCGATAAGGAATCCGCGCGCAAGGTCGCGTCTAGGCTCGCGCAATTCGCCCGCGATAAAGCTGGCGTTCTGCCAGCCGCCATAGGAAAACATCACAGGCGTCATCGCTGCGCCAAGCGCAAGGAGCAAGCCCAGCGAGGCCGGGCGATCAAGCGCGGGGCTAAATGGTAGCGGCGGTGCGTTGCTGAAAAACAGGCCGGTGGCGACAAGCGCAACGACTGCGATAATCTTTGTGACCATGAAGGCGTTTTGCACGCTGCTTCCTGCGCGCACGCTGAGACAGTTGATGAAGGTGAGCAGCGCGAGGGCCAGTGATGCGACGGCCCAATCAGGAAGGGGCAGCCGCGTGACCTCTAAAAAATAGACGGCGAAGGTGACGGCGACGGCAGCCATCGCTCCTGTTTGGATGACAAGAAGCAGAGTCCACCCGTACATGAATGCGACAGCCGGATGATAAGCTTCGCGCAGGTAAGCGTACTGGCCGCCGACGAACGGGCGGCGTGCCGCGAGTTCCGCGTAGATGAACGCGCCTGCGAGAGCAATCAGGCCGCCGAGAACCCATGCTGAGAGAATAAGGAACGGTGTGTGGACCTGCTTGGCAACGGCGGAAGGGTTGATGAAGATACCTGCGCCGATGATGCCGCCCATCACGATCATCGTGGCATCGAAGAGGCCCAGACGGCGCGCAAGTTTCGTTGAAGATTCGCCGTGCGCTTCCCGTTGATTATCCGGTTGTTGGTTTGTTGACGCTGGCATGTTGCTCACAGGCTTTGAATTTTCGTTTCCCAAAACGCGTCTATCTGGTATATAGAATGGAGTGGAATAAAACCTCGCCGAGTATATACTGAATGCGCCGTTTTTACGTTCATTAAGAATCCTGATTTTTCATCGAGGGAGGAATCTCACAGATGACTTATGTGGTAACGGAATTGTGTGTTGATTGCAAGTACACGGACTGTGCCGCCGTGTGTCCGGTCGAAGCGTTCCATGATTTACCGGACAGGCTCTACATTAATCCTGACACCTGCATTGATTGCGACGCCTGCGTGCCCGAATGTCCTGTCGAAGCAATCTACGCAGATAACACCTTGCCGGAGCAGTATCAAGACTGGCTTGCGCTCAACGCCGAAGCAGCAGACTATCCGATTATTAGCGGAAAGGTTCCTGCGCTGCATGGCCCGAACTGCTCAGGGCCGCCGGAATAGTGGACCATAGTTTCTTCAACATGAATCTTCCAGTTATTCAAGCTGCCTCTACGAATGAAAGTCCCTGTGCGCCATCAGTGTGTGGGGCGTGCGGCGAAAGTTTTACGTGCGGCGCGACGCTCAACGGCTGCTGGTGCGCGGAGATCAAACTGAGCGATGAAACCCGCGCAGAGCTTCGCAATAAATATCAAAGCTGCCTCTGCCGCACATGCCTTGAAAGAGAAATGA
>JBAWGU010000140.1:0-2969 GCA_049593215.1 Pyrinomonadaceae bacterium | reverse complement strand
ACAACGGACCACTGACAACGGACAGCTTTTCATTCATCGTTCATCATTCCTGATTCATACTTTATTCAAATAAGGCGATTAGCATGAATTCATTTCAAAAAATCATTGGGCGCACGTTTACTCTTGCGCTCGTTCTTTTTCTCACGGTCTTTTCCGCGTTGGCACAGCAGACCACGGGCACTTTGCGCGGTCAGGTCGTTGATGAGTTTGGCGGGGCCATTGTCGGCGCGACGGTCACGGCGACGGATGCAAGCGGCGCGGCGAAGACTGCCACGACGAATAACGAGGGCAACTATACGCTTGCAGGTCTCGCGCCGGGCAAGTACGTCGTGCGCGTTTCGGCGACGGGGTTTGCGGTCACGGAAGAGGCTGATGTCGAGGTTGCCGCCGGAAGGCGCGAGCCGCTCAATGTCACACTCAAGGTGACGATTGAAGAGCAGAAAGTCACCGTTGCCGCAGAGCAGCCGATCAGCACAGAGCCGCAGAATAATGCAGATCAAGTCTTGCTCACGGGCAAAGACCTTGACGCTCTGCCGGACGACCCTGACGAACTCGCTGCTGCGCTGCAAGCTCTCGCTGGTCCTTCGGCTGGACCAAACGGCGGGCAGATTTTCATAGACGGATTTACGGGAGGCCGCCTTCCTCCGAAAGAGTCCATCCGCGAGATTCGCATCAACCAGAATCCTTTCGCCGCAGAGAACGATCAACCCGCAGGCGGGCGCATAGACATTTTTACAAAGCCCGGCACAGATAAGATTCGCGGCAGCGCATTTCTCAACTTCAATGATGAGAGCTTGAACTCGCGCAATCCTTTCTCGACCCGTCGTCCTCCGTTTCAGGTTCGGCAGTACGGCGGCAACCTGAGCGGGCCGATCATTGCCAGAAAAGCTTCGTTCTTCATGGATTTCGAGCGGCGCGAGATTGACGATAACGAACTCGTCAGAGCGACGATTCTCGATCCGTCATTCAACCCCGTAATCTTCGGCGAAGGCTTGCTTGTGCCGCGTCGCTTCGTCACGTTCAGCCCGCGACTCGATTACCAGTTGAACGCGAAGAACACGCTGGTCGCTCGCTACACCTACAATCATTCAAGCACGGAGAATGGCGGCGTCGGCGGCTTCTCTTTGCCTGAGCGCGCGTTCGATTCGTCAAACACGCAGCAGACCGTGCAACTGACCAACACGTCTATCATCTCTCCGACGGTGATTAACGAGACGCGCTTTCAATACATCCGCTCGCGCAATCAACAGTTGGGCGACAACACTCTGCCAAGCATCAGTGTTGCAGACGCTTTCACGGGCGGCGGCTCGCAAGTAGGCCAAGCCTTCACTAACGAAGATCGCTGGGAGTTGCAGAACTACGTCACCTGGGCGCACAACACTCATTCGATCAAAGCAGGCGTGCGCCTGCGCGGCGTGAAAATTACGGATGTGAGTCCGAACAACTTCGGCGGCGCATACACCTTCACCGGCGGAGTCGTGCCGCAGCTCGACGCGAACAACAATCCAGTGCTCGATGCGAACGGCAATCCTATTCCTGTTTCCGTTTCAAGTCTTGAACGCTATCGCCGCACGCTGGTTTTAGAGCAACAGGGACTGACGCCCTTGCAGGTTCGCGCGCTCGGCGGCGGCGCGTCGCAGTTCAGCATCAATGGCGGCAACCCTCAAGCTGATGTGAAGCAGACAGACGCGGGAATCTTCTTTCAGGACGACTGGCGCGTGCGCCCTGAGTTGACTGTGAGCCTGGGCTTGCGCTACGAGCGGCAGACAAACATTAACAGCAAATATAATTTCGCTCCGCGCCTCGCGTTCGCGTGGTCGCCGGGCGGCGGCAACAGCGCGCGCCCGCCGAAGATGGTCATTCGCGGCGGCGGCGGCATCTTCTACAATCGCTTCAACGAGAGCAACACGCTCAGAGCCAACCGTTTCAACGGCACGAACCAGCAGCAGTTCATTACCTCCGAGCAGCCGCTCTTCATCAATGGACAGTACGTTGCGCCGACGACTCTCACGCCGCTCGATGCTTTCCCGAATGTGCCTACAAACATTTCGCTCTCCACGTTCTCGCAGACGACTTGGAGAGTCGCAGACAATCTCGAAGCGCCGACCGTTTACCTGTACGGCTTACAGGTTGAGAGACAACTGCCGCGCAAGTTCACAACCTTTGTCGGCTACTTTCATTTCAACATCAAGCACGTCATCCGCGCGCGCGACATCAACGCGCCTTTGCCGGGAACATTTACTCCGGGCAATCCCAATAGCGGCGTGCGACCCTTCGGCAACGTCGGCGAGATTTACCAGTATGAATCGAGCGGCAACTATAATCAGACTCAACTCTTCATCGGCGTCAACAATCGTCTCAACCCGAAGATCACGCTCTTTGCAAGTTATGTTCTGAGCAAGACGACGAACGACACGGACGGTCAGGGCGGCGGACTCTTTCCCGCCAACTCTTATGATCTGACAACGGAGCCGGGCCGCGCGGCCTTCGACATTCGCCATCGCTTCACGCTGGCGGGAACTTTTACGATGCCGAAGAAGTTCTACAGCCTGACTTTCAATCCGTTCATCGTGGCGACTTCGGGCCGTCCCTTCAACATCGTCACGGGCGTTGACACTAACGGCGACCGTCTCTTCCTTGAGCGGCCTGCGTTCGCAGGAGCCAGCGCCGATTGCAGCAACCCCGCCATACGCTGCACCAGCTTCGGCAACTTCAACATCAACCCGCAGTCGGGCGATACGATTATTCCGCGCAACTACGGACAAAGCCCCGGGTTCTTCTCCGTCAACGTGCGCGTCAGCAAGACATGGAACTTTGGCGAGGTTCACAGCAAGTCAAAAGCTGCTGCTTCATCGTCAACGCAGCCGCAGCAAACTGCTGGCGGACAGAGTGGCGGCGCAAATCGTGGGGGCGGGCGCGGTCCCGGCGCTGTTCCGGGTTTCTCCGGTGGCGGCGGCGGTGGACAAGGT
>JBAWGU010000139.1:0-1990 GCA_049593215.1 Pyrinomonadaceae bacterium | reverse complement strand
CCTAAAGCCCAGTTGGCTTGCTCGCGGACATGTTCGTCAGTGTCTTTTGCCGCCGCCATTAAAGGGTTAATCGCGCGCTCGTCATGACGCAATCCCAAAGCCCATGCCGATTGCGAACGCACGTCTGCGTCCGTGTCTTTCAGAGCGGCAATCAGAGGCTCTACGGAACGCTCGTCACCTTTGAGGCCCAAGGCCCATGCGGCTTGCTCGCGTACATCCGAGCTTTGATCTGTCAGGGCTGCGTTCAAGGCTTCGACGGAGCGTTCGTCGCCTTTCAAGCCCAAAGCCCACGCCGCCTGTTCGCGCACGCTTGCCTCCGCATCTCTGAGGGCGTTCAGCAGAGGCTCTACGGATCGCTCATCGCCCTGTAAGCCGAGCGCCCATGCGGACTGCTCGCGCACTTTGGCTTCGCTATCACGTAAAGTCTCAACGAGTGGCAGCACAACGCGCTCATCCTGTTTTAGTCCAAGTCCCCATGCGGCCCTTGCTCGCACCTCTTTGTCCGCGTCTCTCAAACCCGCGATTAAAGGCGCGACCGTGCGCGCACCTTTCAACAGTCCGAGCGCAAAGAGCGCATTCGCTCTGGCGTGCGCATTGTCGCTCCTCGCAGCAGTGATGAGAGGCTCAACGGACGCTTGCCCGATGGCGCTCAAGCCGACGGCGGCGATTTCGCCCGGCGAAGTTTTATCAATACCATTCCACTTGTTCTTCCTATGAAAATTTCCTCTGCGTCCACAATCCACCTGATCTACAGGCGCATCGTCGCCTAGAATTTGGATGAGCGCAGGGATGGCGGCCTTTGCTTGCGCGCCCATTTCTCCAAGCTCGCAAGCGGCCATTGCGCGCTCCGCAGGATTCGCAGATTGCAGCAGCTTGATCTGTTCCCTGACTGACTGAGGCGCTTGCTCGGCTTCCTGTTGCACATCATAAAGGAGCGGCGCGCTTGTGCCCGCGACATTGATTGCGCCTGAAAAACTCTCAACGCGCGCCGCGCAGACCTTCAGACATAGGCCGCACACCAGCGCGATAACTAAGAATGTTCCAATCCTCTTCATGGCTTGATTCTCCCTGACTGCCTTTGCATTCGATTCTTAAGGTTGAAAGGATTCGTGCTGTCTAATTGGTCAGAGCCATTGCATGACAAGCTCAGAAACGTATTTCCTGCCACATAAGCCTGCTCTATAA
The DNA here is from genome assembly GCA_049593215.1 of Pyrinomonadaceae bacterium. Lineage (GTDB taxonomy): Bacteria > Acidobacteriota > Blastocatellia > Pyrinomonadales > Pyrinomonadaceae > JBAWGU01. The sequence continues at coordinate 805 of JBAWGU010000139.1, read as the reverse complement.
GAGATGAACACCGCGCGTAGGCGTTTTGTGTCAACTATTTTTAGGCGGGTCCGATGGAGGTGGTAGTTCAATTTGAAGATGTGTGCGGGGAAATTGAGACTCACCGCAGAGGCGCAGAGGATACGCAGAGGGAGCGCAGAGAGTTAAATGCTTTTCTCTGCGTAAACTCTGCGTAGGACTCTGCGCCTCTGCGGTGAACCACAAGTGACCCATGACTCAATTCCAAATTGATACACCATTAGCTTTTCTCGTCGCTTCACTCTTATATCGAACTCACGCTATTGTAGCTTCATGTTCCCGGCAAATTATTTTCCGGAAAAGACGAATTGAGTAAAGAAGCAAAAGAGTTGGAAGCGCAGGACGCGCTCTACAATAGCCCTTTTATGCGGGCTTGCAGGCGCGAGCCTGTGCCCTATACGCCTGTGTGGTTGATGCGTCAGGCAGGACGTTACATGCAGGAGTATAGAGACGTGCGCGCCCGCACAGGCTTTCTAGAACTCTGCAAGACACCAGACCTCGCGGCGGAAGTCACAGTCACGGCAGCCGAGCGTCTCAAGGTTGATGCCGCAATTATCTTCGCAGACATCCTGCTCATCATCGAGCCGATGGGCATTGACCTTGAGTTTGCCAAAGGCGAAGGGCCTGTCATACACAACCCCGTGCGCACTGCGCGCGATGTCGAACGCTTGCGCGAAGTCGAAAGCGTTGATGCGCTCTCGTTCGTTTACGAAGCTATCAAGCGAACGCGCAGCGCGCTTCCCTCCGATCTTCCTTTGATAGGCTTCTCAGGTGCGCCCTTCACGCT
>JBAWGU010000138.1:0-3827 GCA_049593215.1 Pyrinomonadaceae bacterium | reverse complement strand
AGGCCAACGCTCTGTGTGCCATGACCAGATGAGAAAGAAGATTGCGCCGAGCGCGAGTGTGCCGAGTCCGACAAGAATTACGATCAAATCCGTCGTCGCAAAAATGAAGAGCCAGCCGATGAGCGCTACGATTGTTGGAACGGGATACAGCCAGATGCGATAAGGTCTGTGCTTCTGCGGGGCGCGTTTTCTGAGCAGCATGACCGCGAAAATTTGGCCTATGAATTGAATAAGGATTCTCGTGGAGACTAAAGCGTCAATGACCATGCCGAGCGAAAAGAAGCTACAGGCAATGGAAATCAGGCCGAGCACAATCAGGGAGATATACGGAAAATGCTTCGTCGGGTGAAGTCGCCCGAAGACCTTGAAGAAGTAGCCATCCTGCGCCGCCGCGTAAGGGATGCGCGAGTAGCCGAGCAGCAGGGCGAAGACTGAGCCGAACGCAGTCCACAACACCATCGCCGTAAAAATCGTCGCCACTTTCGCGCCGTAAATCTTCTCCATGAAGATTGAGACCACGAAATCGGATTCAGGATGAGCGGCAGCCGGAACAAACTCTCGCCACGGCACGACGCCGATGACGGAAAGGTTAATCGCAAAGTAGATGACCGCGACGCAGAGCACGCTAATGATAATTGAGCGCGGAATCGTCCGGCCCGGATTGATTACTTCATCGCCGATGTAGCAGATGTCGTAATAGCCAAGATAGTCATAGACGCCGATGCGCGAAGCTGCGCCAAGACCGAAAAGAAAGCCGAGCGAGAAATTGAACGCGCCCGGCGGAAAATCAAACGCTCGCGCTGCGCTAAAGTGCATCGCTCCCGTGATGATGACTGCCAGCGTGGTCAGCAGAGTTCCTATCCAGAGGCTGACTGTAATCTTGCCTATCGAAGTGATGCGGCGATAGAGCAGCAGAATATTTACGATGCCAACCGAGACGGCGACGAGCAGCGTTTGCGTCGGCGTGATGCCGCGCCAGATGTATCCGGCGTAATGCGCAAAGCCTATGTAGCCCGATGCTATCTCCAAAGGGCCGCTCAGGATGAACTGCCAGATAAAAAGAAAGGCCATCAGGCGTCCGAAAGTCTCACGGCCATAAGCTTCGCGCAGGTAGATGTAGCTGCCGCCCGAACCCGGCATCGCCGCGCCGAGTTCGCTCCATACCATCCCGTCCGGTATCGCAATTAAAACGGCGATGACCCAGCCCAGCATAGCCTGTGGTCCACCGAGCGCAGACATCAAAAGCGGAATGGTGATGAATGGCCCGACGCCGATCATGTTGGACATGTTCAGCGCCGTCGCCTGCAACAGCCCGAAGCGTCTCAGCAGATGGCTGCCGGTCTTATCGTTTGCGTCTTCAGCTTTCATCGTTTCAACAGGAAGCGCGGATTTGCGCTACATCATACTTAAAGACCAAATTGTGTAAAGAGATTTTATTTTGAGAATGGTCCTTTCATCTTCCGGGATATTTTGTTTGACATTCAATGGCATGAAACGTAATTTGCGCGCGATAAACTTGCAGCATAGAGCACAGGGAACAGCAGTTCACCGCAGAGGCGCAGAGACGCGCGCAGAGTTAGCGCAGAGAGTTGAATGCTTAACCCTCTGCGTAACCTCTGCGAGAACTCCGTGCCTCTGCGGTGAATCTTACTCGCTACAAATTCAATTCAGAATCGGCTAAGCAAAGGGCTGTATGAGCTTCAGGCAAACGGGGGATGGCACGTCTGCGATGTGACCTGTCGGCGTGAGTTTTCCTGTTTGTTGATTGATACGGAAGGTGACCACCGTGTCTGATTCCTGATTGGCTGCGAGAAGAAATGCGCCTGTGGGGTCGAGTGTAAAATTGCGTGGCGTTTTGCCTTGAGTGGAAACGTGCTCGACGTATGTGAGCTTTCCGGTTTGTTCGTCAATCGCAAAGACGACGATGCTGTCATGCCCGCGATTTGAGCCGTAGAGAAATTTACCGGATGGAGAGACGTGTATGTCTGCGCAATCGTTGTGGCCTGAGAAGCCTGACGGAAGAGTGTTGATGGTCTGCATCTCTTTCAACATTCCGCGCGTCTTGTCGTAGGTGAACGCGGTGACGGTTGAATCAAGCTCGTTGATGACGTAGGCGTATCTGCCGTCGGGGTGAAAGGTGAAGTGGCGCGGGCCTGCGCCCGGCTTCAGACTGGTTGAAAAGCTCTCGTGCGGAGTGAGCTTGCCCGTCCGTGAGTCGAATTTGTAGATCATAATTTTATCCAGACCAAGATCGGCTGCGAAGGCATACCTGTTCGAGCGGTCTAAAATTATGCAGTGAGCGTGCGGGCCTTCCTGACGCTCAGGGTTGATGCCTGCTGCGCCTTTGTGCTGCTCAAGGTCGCTGGCGGGGTCAAGCTCTCCGCCGGGCTGCACAGGAAAAACTGAGACATTGCCGCCGTTGTAATTTGCCACCAGAACAAATCTATCGTTTGCGCTCACAGAGACGTGGCAGGGCGCGGCTCCAAGTGAAGGCTGTTGATTCATAAATCTCAAATCGCCGCTGCTACGGTCAATGGCAAAGGAGCTGATTGCGCCGCTCTTCTTTCCGCCAAATTCATCCACTTCGTTGACGGCGTAGAGGTAACGCCTGCGAGAGTCAATCGCAAGGAAGGATGGGTTGACGACTCCCTTCGCCGTGCCGGAGTGTTTCAGTTCTCCTGTGGTCGTGTTCATGCGGTAGATGTAGATGCCTTCGCTTTTACCTGACGTGTATGTGCCGATGTATAAGAGCATCTCTTTAGCTTTCTCCCTTGCCGTTGATGTTGTGTGAAGCGAGAGCGTGAGCGGCAGCAGGGCTGCGGTCTTCAGGAAATCGCGGCGCGCGTAGGCGTTGTTTGACATAGCCAATCCTTCTTGATGATCTTAGTTGCTGATATGGAAATAAGAACCGATGCTGCCCGACTGTAAAAGGTACTTTAGCAATCCTATCATCTTAGAACTGATAGCAGCACAATGTTTTTCTTGTTCTGCCATTAGGCGCAAGGTCTATTCATTGTTGAAAGTGAAGCGACGGGCGATTCACCGCAGAGGCGCAGAGCATTCGCAGAGTTAGCGCAGAAGATTGAATGCTATTCAACATCTCTGCGTAACCTCTGCGAGAACTCTGCGCCTCTGCGGTGAATCTTACTTGCTACTCATTCAAGAATGAATAGACTCTGCCATCAAGCGAGATAAACATTGTTCTGGAATAACCACAGGTCTATACTTCCTGCCGCGCTGGGACAGAAGGCGCAGGAGGTTTACCATGAGAGAGCAGCACGCGGATTTCAAAACAGGCACACACGTTTTCATCCTTGCATCCGGAGCTTTTCTGTTAATCATGGCAACTTCCGTAATGGGGCAGGGCGGACCTCCTTTCGCGCCGGGGTCGCACCCCGATCCTGCAAAGGAGCGAATGCTGGAGATGCAGCAACGAGAGGCCGCGCTCAGAGGATTGGCAATCCCCACTAGAACGCCTACGGATACCAGAAGCGTTCAGGCCGCGCTCGTTCAGATTGCGCAGGACTACAAGCAGATTCAGATTCTACGCAACGAGATAGTGCATACTATCGAGACGGACAAGACGCTTGACTACAAACATATTCTCAGTGCAACCGCAGAGATAAAAAAGCGCGCCAGTCGCCTGAAGACTTACATCGTTACTTTGAAGCAGGATGAGAATGAGAAGAAACAGAAGATTGAGATTGGACCAGATGAGAAAGAGATGCGGAGCGCGCTCATCACGCTCTGCAACCAGATCACAAGCTTTGTCTCGAATCCTGTGTTCACGAATCCGGGGGTCGTTGATGTCAAGCAATCGTCAAGGC
>JBAWGU010000137.1:0-10198 GCA_049593215.1 Pyrinomonadaceae bacterium | reverse complement strand
GCTCAAGGGCCACACGCAGGCGCGTGAGCGGCGAGCGCAGTTCATGCGAGATGTCGCTGAGCAGTCTTCGCTGAGCTTCGACTAAAGATTCGATACGTCCTGCCATCAGATTGAAGTCGCGCCCCAGATAGCCAAGCTCGTCGTGCCGCGTCACCAACTTGTGGCTCACGCGCGCCGATAGATTTCCATCTGCCAACTCATGTGTCGCGCCGCGCAGCTTAACGATTGGAGTTGTTAAATATCTGGCAAGCCAGAAGCAGAATAGTGCGCCGATGAGTAGCACGGGGAGCAGGCTTCGCCACAAGAGGTGCAGGCCAAAGAGAAATGAACCGGGTTCTCCCAATCTTGGCGGCGGCTTTGGAAAGTCTGGCTTTGGCAACTCTCCAACCATTGTATAGAGCGCGCCGCGCGGCGAATGAATCGCTTGAGCGCCAAGCGCTGGCGGAGGTCGCTGCTGTTGGGGTTGCTGCTGATGGGGAAAATCAATGATGAACTGCAAGCTCGCGCTGGCGCGCTTTGCCATTTCCTTCGCGCCTGCCGGAACAGTTCGCCCGGATACCTCTTCACCGCGTTCATCAAAAAGGAACGCGCGAATGTGCGACGCGCGCTCAACACGCTCAAGATAGGAGGCGAGCGCAGGTGGACCATCTCTTTCATAAATCTCGACGGCTGTCTCGGCATAGACGCCAAATGCCGGAGCTATCGGGTCGGTCCGCCGGGGTTGAGAATTACGCTCGATGATGACTCCCATCGCAAATGAGGCCACGTTCACCAGCACCATCGCCAGCCCGAACCACAATAAAATTTTCAGAAAGAGACTTCGCATTCCGGGACCTTACTTATTTCTACATCTCACCCGCAGAGGCGTAGATGTAACCCACGCCGCGCACCGTCTTGATGCGTTCTATCCCTTGAACCTGATGGCCGAGTTTCTTGCGCAAGTTGCTGACGTGCATGTCAAGACTGCGGTCAAACGGTGAGAGACTTCTGTGCAGCACGTCTCTCATGAGGTCTTCTCTGGTCACGATGCGACCGGGAGCGCGCACGAGTTTTTCCAGAAGATCATATTCAACAATCGTGAGTTCAACCGTCTCGCCTGTGCGACGAACAGTTCGCGTCCTGTGGTCCATTTCGATGTCGCCGACGACGAGCGTATCAAGAGGCTGCTTCTCAACTTGCTCGTCCGGATGAGCGCGCCGCAGCACGGCGTTGATTCTGGCAACGAGTTCGCGCGGGTTAAAAGGTTTCGGCAAATAGTCGTCCGCGCCGATCTCAAGTCCGATGATACGGTCCATATCATCGCCGCGCGCCGTCAGCATCACGATGGGCAGGCGCGAGCGTGCGCGAATACGTCGCAAGACCTCGAAGCCGTTGATGCCCGGAAGCATATAATCGAGCACGACCAGCGCGTGTTCGCCGGAGAGCGCACGCTCGACGCCCTGCTCGCCGTTATGCACCGCTTCGATTTTGTATCCTTCAGGCTCTAAGTACTCCGCGACCAGCTCGCAGAGTCCGACATCATCATCAATCACCAATACCTGTTGCATGTTCACTCCATTTTCGTCGAGAGCATACGAAAACATTCTACCTTAGTTGCGCCTTCTCTTATGTAAAGAAGTGTAAAGAGATAACGCCTTCCTCTTTACTAAAACTTTACGTATGGCTAACTGACTCTTTACATCTTCAACGAAGAAATTTCTCGTATAATACTGCGGCGATGAAAGAGGTTTCCGAAGCGGCGCGGAAACGATTGTCTTCAGGCAGCTCTTTTATCCGTCGCACACAAACTATAGCCGGAATAGAGCGCCCTCAATTTCCCCGGGCATTCTGTGAAGAGAAAAATTTAATGGCCGAAGAGGAGAGAGAAAGATGAGATTAAACTGGAAGAAGATGAGCGGCATCGCTGCTCTGGTCAGCGCGTTCTTGTTAGCGATAGCCATCGTCGGAGTTTCACAACAGGGAAGACGACCGCAAGGCCCGCCGCCTGATGGCGGCTTTCGCGGTGGGCCGGGAGGCCCGCATGACGGTCTAGGCCATCTCGCGCGTGATCTAAATCTGACAGACGATCAGAAAGCGCAGATCAAGAAGATTCAGGACAGCACGGAAGAGAGCACAAAGGCTCTGCGCGAGCAGTTGCACACGCTGCATGAGAGTGAGCCTGATCCGTTAAGCGGCGGCGCTTTCGATGAAGCTGCGGTACGGGCGGCGGCTGAGGCGCGAGCCAAAGTGCAGATCGAATTGGAAGTGGCACATGCACGCGCGATGTCGCAGGTTTTTGCTGTGCTCACATCGGAGCAGAAAACTCAACTCGCTGCCAAGCGAGCCGAGTTCGAGCAGAGGCGCAAAGATGGACCGCCGCCGCGTGATGAAGCTCCGAACAATTAACCTTATTCCACAGCCGAACTGCTGAGCGACCGACCGTGCCGCTTAGCTCTAACATGACGGAAGGGGAGAGCAGAGAGATTTGTTCTCCCCTTTCGTCTAAAAGCGAATTTGAAGACCGGCCCTGCGCTCCCGAACATTTACAAAACTTTACATTTCACTGACCAACTCTTTACGTTGCGAGCAGCGTCTTCCGCATCGAAGAAGGCATCACCGATAGAACGGGCGTCGGTTACATCACTTAAGCTCGATTTCAAAATCAACTGAATCAGTAGCGCACAATAAGCGAGAGGGCTGGCAGAATATTTCAAGGATGTTATCCCAGTGATGACACGGCTAGGCGGGAAGGTGTTTGATCTCGATGAGGGTACTTGCGAGGGCTAGCGCAAGTTATCAACACTCGCAGGCAATCACCTTCCCGTCTTCTTCCTTATTAAAGCTCCGTCGGGAATAAACGTGATGAATCAAGCATCGGTCCTCATTGGAACTCCGTTGATGTGGCAACAGGGCGCGGCGGAAGAAGATTCCCCACCGGAAATATCGAATGGCGATTACCATCTGGCGCAGCGCGTTGCGCGTGGCGACATGGAGGCTTTTGAAGAACTCTATCGGCTACATCATCGCCGCGTTTACAGCCTGTGCTTTCGGATGATGCGCAGTGTGGCGGAAGCGGAAGACCTCACGCAGGACATCTTCATTCATCTGTACCGCAAGATCGGCAGCTTTCGCGGCGAATCCGCCTTCACGACATGGCTGCATCGCATGACGACGAACCATGTCTTGATGCACTTCAGAAAAAGCAGGGTGCGGCGCGAGCAGACAACGGAGGACGGCGAGTTGCATCAGATAAGAGATGAAAGCGTAGGAACTCAAGGTCAACTGATGGCGGTAGATCGTCTCGCGCTCGACAGCGCCATCGCGCAACTGCCGCCGGGATACAGGATCGTGTTTGTCCTCCACGACGTTGAAGGATACGAGCACAAGGAGATCGCGCGGATGCACGGAATTGCGGTCGGCACTTCCAAGTCGCAACTGCACAAGGCAAGGATGAAATTACGCACACTGCTCAAAGAGGCTCGCCAGCCACAAGACCGGATACTTATCGAAGAGCCATGAAGATTAGCGGCTTACTCATCCCCAGGTCAGCCGTGACATTTATCAGGAGCAAGGAGTTTAAGTTGTATGAAGCGAATTGCAATCATCTTAGTTGTGCTGCTCACGCTCACCTGTGCGCCGCTCACGCTCCGCGCACAGTCCGGGCGCAATCGCGGCGCAGGCGCGAACAAAACTTCGTCTAACGCGGCTGCGAATGATTCTTCTGACGAAGTAATCAATGACGCCCCGATCAACAACGGTCAGGGCGAGACGGTTGAGGGCGATGTCATCAGCGTCAACACTTCGCTCGTCACCGTGCCTGTCAACGTGATGGATCGTGACGGCAAATACATCCCTGACCTTGAGCGGAAAGATTTTCACATCTTCGAGGAAGGCATCGAACAAAGAATCGCCTACTTCGCAACCGTTGATAAGCCGTTCACGGTCATCCTCGTCATGGACACCAGCAACTCGACGCACTTCCGCCTTGAAGATATACAGAGCGCGGCCATCTCCTTTGTCAATCAACTGAAAGAGGAAGACCGCGTAATGGTCGTCTCTTTCGATGACAAGATAAACGTGCTGACCGAAGCGACGAATGATCGTGATGCGTTGACAAGAGCCATCCGCCGCACACGCACGGGTGGCGGCACGCGCCTCTATGATGCCGTTGACTTCGTTATCAAACAGCGTCTCAAAAATATTTCAGGACGCAAGGCCGTTGTTCTCTTCACAGACGGCGTTGATACGACTAGCCGGAAAGCTACATACGAGAGCACCGTGCGAGAGGCGGAAGAACTTGACGCACAAATTTATCCGGTTGACTACGATACTCGCGGCGACATGGGGCCGGGCATGGGAGGACCACAAATTCCTTTCCCGGGCGGGCGTGGCGGCATCAGTATCGGCTTGCCGTTCCCTCGTGGTCCTATGCCCGGCGGTGGCGGCGGCCCGAACAGTGGAGACTACAGGCGTGCGGGCGCGTACCTGCACGAGCTTGCACAAAAGACCGGAGGGCGATTCTACAGTGGCGACACTTTGATAGGCATTTCCGAAGCGTTTGCAAGAATCGCAGAAGAGTTGAGGCGACAATATAGTCTGGGTTATTACCCGAAGCAGGCAGGTCAGGCGGGCCAACGTCGTCAGCTAAAGGTCCGCGTCAATCAGCCGAATCTGGTTGTCATTGCGCGCGACAGTTACATCTACACGCAAAAGAAACCGGACGCTACGAAGTCCGAAGAGCCGCAGACGACGAAGCCTGTTGCGAAAGAGAATCATCTAAGGGCAACTCATTAGGGGGAAACCCTTGCGGGCGAAATGTATGTGAACACGGAAGAATTGGATAAGCGCAGGAAATGGCCTCGCGGCAAGAATAACATTGAGCTATATACAGGCCCGCCCCATGTGCAGTAATATTCCAGAGGGGACGCTTTCGCAACGGCGGACTGAGATTTCTTCCGTGTTCACTTAAAAAGGGGTCGCCGGAAGTTTCGCCGCACCAATAGAGATGAATTAACCATTGCCAGCCCGTTCCTCAGCCTCAACCTAAGAGGTCTGCTACACAAACCCAACTGGTCCACTCTGAGTTAAACCAATAAATCTTCAAGTGAAACTGCGATGAATAGCTCTTCAACATTACCGCTCCGTGAGAGGCTGGAAGCTCTCTCCAGCGATGTGCAGCCGCTTCTTCTGAGGGGAGTGGTCCGGCACATCTTCACCGATCTGGCGCGCTTGATGGATTACCTAAGCGTGGCCGATGCAAGCGTCGAGCGCGGTGACCATTTACGCGAAGCCGTCAAAACGTATTCGTTGATACGCGCAGAGGCCCGCTCGCTTCTGGATTATATAGAGATGCGTGGGATGCGAGCCGCCGCTTTCTATCACGCTCTACATGACGCGCTTGACGGCATCAGCTTCGCCATCAGCCACGAGCTGCGAAGGGTTTACGAGCAGGAGCTGGCAGAGGTTGAGAAAGGCTTGGAGGACCGCCTCACTGTCGGCAGGATGGGGCGCGCGAACGGTCTACTACAGAACTGTTTTCAGCAATCCATAGTAATCCTCGCGCAGGTCTTCCACCCCTTAGTCAGCGGCCCTTCACTCTTCGACAATCTGGAGAGCAAGCGTGAAGAGTCGCTTCAACTCAGCGAAGAGCTAGGCAAACTCGTAAGATTCGCGCACCGCACTGAAAGAGAGGCCAAGCTTACTTCTGCGGCAAAGCTAATCGAACAGCTAGGGAGTTTCCGCCACACCACCATGCACTATCTGATGTACAGGGATTGGGATTCTTTCGAGCAACTCTTTGAAGAGCTTGTCGCCGCCAGCAGTAAAGATGAGATGCGAGATGTGGTCCACCGTCTAGCCAGCTATCTTGATGCGCTTCACAGCCACGTCAGAATGCGCGCCGTGCTCAGCACCCAAGAGGCTGCGGAATATGAGGAGCCGGTCTCAAGCATTTAAGAAGCAACTTTCAGGTGCGGGCCTGCATTTCATTTACAGAGCATTATTGACATCGAAATTATACTTGATACTCTCTGCCTGCTGACGCGGAATCAACTTAAGCATTATCGGTGATGGATTGTTTCCGTTTCGCTGTGCTGTGTGTCTTTAGCAAACGTCGCATCGGCGCGAGGCTGTTCATACTTCTATGCGAATCAAGAGATTAGCTGGTGGAGAATTCCCTTTGCGTTCTTGGCGTCTTCGTCTTCGCGTCCTTTGCGTTTAAGCTCAAGTTTAACCGCAAAGGACGCAAAGGTTTTTCGCAAAGGTCGCTAAGAGTCTTCTTCTCTTGATTCGCATACTTCTATAAGCGAGCATACAGGAATGAGAGTCGCTCTACTTTACAATGCGCGTCCCGCTCAGACTGTCTTAAACGTTCCTGACGATGCCTTTGAGGAATACGATAGCGAAGAGACTGTTGGAAACATTGCAGACGCGCTGCGGCAACTCGGCGTCTTGGTTGAGCCGGTGCTGGCGGATGTTGAGCTTCCATGGAGATTAAGAGCAGGGCGGTACGATTTCGCTTTCAACATCGCGGAGGGCGAAGGGCGGCGTTGTCGTGAGGCAGTGCCCGTCGCCGTCTGCGAGCTTCTGGGAATTCCCAACACAGGCTCGGACGCGCTCACGCTGGCAATCACGCTTGATAAGTTTATCGCAAGGCGCGTGGTCTTGCCCGATGTGCCTGTGGCTCGCGGGGTGCTGATGGAAACGGAAGCGGATGAAAGCGAGTTGCGCACTCTAAAATTTCCCGTCATCGTCAAGCCGAATGATGAAGGCTCAAGCAAGGGCATACGCGAGAACCCCATCGCGCACAATGTTGCAGAGGTTAAGGAGCGTTATGATTGGCTGCGCGCGCAGTACGGATGTCCCGTGCTGGTTGAGCAGTTTTTACAGGGCGCGGAGATTACAGTCGGGATCATCGGCAACGGGCCTGACGCGCGCGTGCTGGGGATGATGGAGATTGCGCCCGCGTCCTTTGAAGAGAATTTCGTCTATTCGGTCGAGGTGAAAAGAGACTGGCAAAAGCGCGTGCGTTATCACGTGCCACCAAGAGTTGAAGCAGAAACAATCGGCGAGATGGAAAGTCTCGCGCTCAAAGCTTACCGCTTGCTCGGCTGCCGCGACATTGCGCGGATAGACTTTCGTCTTGACGCAGAGGGCCAGCCATATTTTCTCGAATGCAATCCCCTTCCCGGACTCAACGCTGAGAGCGGCGACATCGTGATCCTTTCAAGAAGCGTGTTGCCTTATGAGAAACTCGTGCAAAGCATCTTGTTGAATGCTGCGCAAAGAGTCGGAGCGCGTGTGCCATGAAGGTGCTGGTCCTGCACACTCTCCCGCCGTTGGTCGCAAGCGATGGGCGCTACGGCTGGGAGTTTGACCTGAGCGAAGCGGTGCGCGGTATCGCATCGGTTTTGTCTGGCGCGGTTGTCGCAGGGATACGCGGGAGCGTGCAGGAAGTGTTGTCTCTTCTTTCCAGCCACCAGCCGGACGTGGTCTTCAACGCCTGCGAAGCTCCGCTCGGACGAACGGACCTTGAAGCTCACGTCGCCGCGCTGCTCGAATGGCTGGATGTGCGCTTCACAGGGTCTGGAAGCGAGACGCTTGCGCTCTGCCGACGCAAGGATCGCGTCAACGCTGTGCTTAAATCATTTCAAGTTCCTGTGCCGCGCAAAGGTGTCTTCCCCTGCATCGTCAAGCCCGCAGATGAAGACGGCTCTGCCGGTATTTCTTCCGATTCCATTTGCGAAGATGCGTTGTCGCTCAAACTTGCGGTTGCGCGCGTTAAAGGACCAGTCATCGTGGAGGAGTTTCTAAGCGGGAGAGAGTTTGCAGTCTCTTTGTGGGGACGCAACGAACCGGATTACGTCTCGATTGGCGAGACGCGTTTTGAGGGAAGCCTGCGCCTCAACACTTATGACGCCAAGTGGGAGATTGAGAGCGCAGACTTCGCAAATTCACCTATGTTCTACGACATAGAGCTGGAGCCTGAACTGCGCAAAGCAATCACAGGGGCGGCGCAAGGCGCGTGGCGCGCGGTCGAGGCGCGCGGCTATCTACGCGTGGACGTTCGCTTAGACGCAGAAGGTTTGCCGCGCGTGCTGGATGTGAATCCTAATCCGGAACTCTCGCCGGAAGTTGGCATTTATCGTGCGGTGACTGAAGCGGGCTGGAGTTGGGAGCGATTCGTCCGCCAGCAGATTGAATGGGCATGACCATACGCGAGCTACACATCAAGGATCGCGCCGCAGTGCTGGAAATGCTCGTCGCCTGCCGACTCTTTACGGATGAAGAAATCCGCGTTGCGCTCGAAGTTGTGGATGAAGGATTAGCTGGCGGGCCTGATGGCGATTATCCGATGTTCGCTGTAGAGATTGACGGCGGGGTATGCGGCTATGTGTGCATCGGGAAAACTCCCTTGACAAAAAGCACATGGCATTTGTATTGGATATGCGTTCATCCTGAAGCGCAGGGCAAGGGCGCAGGGCGTGCGCTTCAATCTCATGCAGAAGCTTTTGTGCGCGAGCGCGGCGGCGAGCGAATTGTGTTGGAGACGAGCGGCATGGAATCTTATGAGCGCACACGCTCTTTCTACAAAAGTGCCGGATACAATGAAGCAGGAATTATTCGAGACTTCTATAAGAGCGGTGACGACTGCGTCATCTTTTGCAAGGAATTTAAGGAGTGACCGTCTAACGTGTTAGTCTTGAACGATACGTCCAGTTGCCTGTGAAAGGGGTTCGACGAATGTACACGCTTGAACAATTTCTCTACGGCAGGGAGTTGCATCCGGAGTTGGTCTCTGTGCTGCGGAATCTGTCGGATATATACGGCACGAATTTGCTGTTCCTCTCGCGCGACGCGAAGTGGGTAAACTTTTGTGTTCGAGGGTACACGGACGAAGTGCTCTTCCGTGACCTTCAGGACCATCAGGATGAAATTTTCGGGGCAGACTTTCGGGACGATCCGTATTTCCACGTCGTCCGCTCCTACTCAGGCGCAACGCGCGGCATCTTTCTTCTTTACCAGAGCACGACCGCGCTCTATTACGAGTACCTGAGCGGATTCTGGTATTACTGAGGAAGGGTTTTGAGGGAAGCCATGATCTTTGTAGGCGAGACGGCAGGCAAAGGTCGAGGAATTTTCGCGCGGAGGAAAATCTGCACAGGCGAAACGATTGAGGAAGCGCCCGTCCTTGTCATCCCGAAATCAGAGATAGAGTTTCTTGAAAAGACTTTGCTGCAAGACTACTACTTCCTCTGGGGAGAGAATGAAGAAGAGGCGGCTGTGATGTTCGGCATCTGCTCTCTGTGCAACCACTCTTACCGGCCCAACGCCGTCTTCAATTTAAGACCCGAAACTCTGACCATCAAATTCGTCGCGCACCGTGACATCGAAGAGGGAGAAGAGATCACCATCAACTACAACGGCGACCCTGAAGATCAAAGCTCCATCTGGTTTGACGCTCTAGCTTGAAGAAGAAACAGTATCTCTTCCTTTTTCCAGTACAGAATCGCACTCCTGCCATTTTACTCCTTTACATCAAACCAGATTGGCTGCCGGTCATCCGGCGAGCCGTTGTAGTTGACGGTAATCTCCTCGCCCGCCTCAATATCTCTGAGCGCGATGAAGCGTATCAACCTCTCTTCCCAACTCTTCACATACATGGCATTGGGCGAGTAGGAATGATTGTAGAGCGAGCCGAAGCCGAGAGCTATCGCGGCGTGCTCGCCCTCCGGGCCAAAGTTGTAGATATAGAGCGCCAGCACGGTGGGTTCAATATGGCTCCACTGCTCCGCCGGAATGACAATCACCGGAGTCGCCTCTATCACTTCGTCGCGCCTGAAACTGACACAGGCAAACACACCGCGCCCCTTATCCGACACGCTTCGCACCTCCAGCACCGGACGCTTGCGTTCATCAACGCTGGAATATTGCTGGCCTCCAGGATTACCAATCACGGAGCCAATATATTCTAATTTTTGGGAATCTCAGAGTTACACACTCTGTTTTTATGCGAAATCAGATAAACTTAGCGATGTCCAGCAATATCCGGGAAGAAGATGAAGACCAGGCGAACGGGACAGTTGAGTTCTACTGTCTCGTTCATTTTAGCACGCTGGGTGTGTGGTATTCGAGTTTTGCTGAGAACAATCAAGAGATTATAAGTGCCCTTGAGAGCATCTCAAAGTTTTCTTAAAACTCATCCGGAAGGGGTCTTATA
>JBAWGU010000136.1:0-5814 GCA_049593215.1 Pyrinomonadaceae bacterium | reverse complement strand
GTGGTCAGTAGTCCGTTGTTTTGAGTGCGATGCTTCTTGAGCGGTTTATTCAAAGCATTCACCTTAGACATCACATACAACGGACTACGGACTACGGACCACTGACAGCTTTTCTTTCATCCCTCATCCCTGCTCTTATTGGCAGGCAGCGTTGCCTTCCGTTTCAAAGATGAAGGAACGCTTCTGGTATTCGGCAGAGGTGAAGAAGGAGCAGACCATCCCGCGATAGTTGTTCGGCTCCTTATTGTTCAAGACGTTCAACCAGAAATTGAAACCTGCTTCTTCCGGGTCACGCCTTAAGTAGCCGAAATATTCCGCCAGCACAAACGAAGGATTAGTCTCCGCCTGTTTGTACTCTGCATACTCGACCAGCTTGCGTATCACACGCGCGCGGCTCTGCGCCTGTGTCGAACCCTGTATGTATTCGTTCGCCAGCTCAGAACGCTTCGACGCCAGATCAACTCCTGAGCTTTGCTTGACCGTCGCAATCAGCGCGTCTATGAAATTCGCTCCGCTCTGGCCCACAGGATAGACGGCCAGAAACTCCTGTCGCTGAACGAAGGCTTCCGTAAAGTTTGTCTTATCCGCGTCTGTGCCTGAGCCTATCTGCGCGCGGTCGGATGTGTACTGCGCGAAGGTGGGCCGCACGCCGAGCGTTGCTTTGCGCACGCGGTAGATGAAGAAGCCTGTGTTCTGAAACTCCTGCTCGATGAAGAACGCGGCAGAGACATCTACGCGCTTTGTGCGCAGGCACTGCACGTTATCGCCGCACGCCTCTATCTGAGAGGTCCAATAATCCAGACCCGCCTGATCCGGCTCACGATTGAGGAAATCAAGGTAGTGCTGGCGCACAAAGATTTGCGCCGAGCGAACGCGCACGATTGTCCCCGGGCCAAGTTGCGTGATGAAGATGTCACCCGTTAAAGGGTCGCGCACCATGCTTGTAGGAGTGATGAGACAGGTGGCGATAACGATGGGCGTGCCTGTGTTCGTCGGCCACATTTGCAAGCGTCCCGGCGCTCCTTGCAGTTGGTTGGCGCTGAACTCAAGCGACAGAAACGCGTCGCCATCGCCGCGTATGCTTGCGGGCAGCACGTCTATCGCAGATGAGAGACCACTGATGAAGAGATCGTTGTTGCCTGTGCCCGGATCAACTCTGCGAACTTCGGCCTTGCCCGGCGGAAACGGGAAGCCTCTGAAGAGTGTGACCAGCAGTTGATTGTTGTAGAGGCGTATGCTCGTCGGCACAGCTTCGACAACGGGCGGCGGCGGCGGGTCTGTGTTCGGTATCGGCGCGAAGGTCGTGAGGGTGTCGTTCGCGCCAGTTTGAATGTTGACGCGCCTGACAGAGTTAAAGCCTGCGTCAACGACGTAAAGCTGGTCGCCGATTAGCTCAAGTGCGTAAGGGTGCGAGTTGCGCACGTTTGGGTCGCCGGGAAATCTTGGGTCTGGAACGTAGTCTGGAAAGTCTGCCAGCAGCTTGACGGTTAAAGTGTCTCCCGTAGTATTCGCAAGCATCACGGTCGAGCCACTTTTTAATGCCGTCTGGTCTGCGAACGAGAGCGTGAAGCCGCTCTTAATCTTGTCAACATCGTTGCTGAGTTGAATGACAAGGATTGAGCTGAAGATTGGCGACGAAGGATTCGGGTTGGGCACAGTTGTTCCCGGACCGCCGTTCATGAGCGAGTCGCCTTCGCCGATGGCTAGATAGAGCGTGCGGTCGCGCAGGAGAATTCCTGTCGGGCCATCGGGCGAATTTTCAGGAGCGGAAAGACCTGCGGGCAGCGTGTCGAGCAGAGTCTGACGCGCGCCGCTACGGTTAATCAGAGAGACTCTGCCGGTGTTTGGTCCTGTGCCTGCTTCAGAGACTAGAAAGTTGTTGGCGGGTGTCAGGATAATTTTTTCAGGCACATTCAAACCGCCTGTGAAAGTAGAGGTCGGGCATTGAGCTTTGGTCTGCGCGCCGGAGAGCAACATTGTGACGGCAGCAAGCAGAGCCAGAAGCGAGAGGTTAGATGTTTTGGGAATGCGTCGCTTTCGTTCGTACATGATCGTACTCCTTTTTTGAGGGGCGGCCTCACAGCAGTAGCAATTCAAAATTGCATCGGCCTGCAATCGAGACCTGAGTATTTAAAGAACTGTTCGACCTTCTTTTGGAAGTGAGAAGCGCGAACGTGGGAAGTGAAACAGTTGCGGCACGGAAGAGCCGTCTCTTTAGGGTGGATTGACCTTCTTTTCGATTCTTCTCTCCGGCGCGCTCAAGAGCAGCGAGTTGAGGCAGATGAGCAGCAGGCCGCCGGTCATCTCTGTAAAGTGAACCTCGCCTGATTCGACTTGCCTGTAAACGGAGCGCGAACTCGTGCCGGAGAGCAGGGCGGCGTTGTCAACCGAAGTCATCGCAACTTCCGTCTCGCACCAGTTGCACCAGCATTGAATCGGGCTGGTCGGCATTCTGACGATAAGCAGCTCGTCCGTCTCGACGATGATCTCCGTAATCTTTTTTCTTCTCATAATCTTTCCCTGTGCGGCGCGATGTTTTGATTGCTCCGACAGACGCGCTGGCATTACAATCTGCGCGGCGTCACAACTTCCACCTTCCGACGCGCCGCACTTCCGCTCAACATGCCGCCGATCATGCGTTGAGCGGCGGTGAGAAGTCTTTTGAAAGTTCTGATAAAGTTTTGATAGTGTTCTCACAATCCGTATGAGCCAGCAGGCAAAGCGCTTTTACGAGTTTGGCCCCTTCCGCATAGACCCTGCGGAGCGGCTCCTGCTGCGCGACGGGAGGGAGTTGAAGCTCTTTCCCAAAGACTTCGACACACTGCTCTCGCTCGTGAAAAACTCCGGGCACGTGATGGAGAAGGACGAGTTGTTGAAGGAGGTCTGGCCCGACACGATTGTTGAAGAGGGCAGCCTCGCGCAGAACGTCTCGCGCCTGCGCAAGATACTTGGCGAAG
This sequence comes from Pyrinomonadaceae bacterium, assembly GCA_049593215.1. GTDB lineage: Bacteria > Acidobacteriota > Blastocatellia > Pyrinomonadales > Pyrinomonadaceae > JBAWGU01. The sequence continues at coordinate 2,857 of JBAWGU010000136.1, read as the reverse complement.
GCTCGCACGAATCTCTCTACATTGAAACCTTGCCGAAGCGCGGGTATCGCTTCGTGGCCCAAGTCAGGGAAGTGACGGATAGCGGCGCAGACCTGATTATCAGAAGGCACGCCCGCTCTCATATCATCAAACGCGAGGAAGAGTCGGATGCGCCGGAGGAGACGAAGCCTGTTGAAGATTTGCAACAACGAGCCACCGTGTCCGCGCCGTTTGAGGAATCTAAGACAAAGCCTCTCGCTGGCAAGAGCGGGCATCGCAGAGCCGTTATCATCTCTACCGTTGTTGCGTTAGCCGTTGCTGCGCTTGGCGCTCTGTTGGTTACCAAATATGTCTGGCGTAAGTCGGCGGAGCCGTTTGACAAGATAAAGGTCGCGCGGCTCACGACGAGCGGCAGCGCAAGCGCCGCCACTATTTCGCCCGACGGCAAATATCTGGCGCACGCAATGGGAGGCAGAAACCAGCAAAGCCTCTGGCTCATGCACATCGCTACGGGAAGCGACAAGGAGATTGTTCCGCAGTCGCAAGTCACCTACACGGGGCTGACGTTCTCTCCTGACGGCAACTACATCTACTTTAACCGTTGGGAAGCAGTTGATGGCGCTCTCTACCGTGTCCCTGTTCTTGGAGGGCCGATAAAATTGCTGGGGCGGGACATAGACAGTTGCATAACCCTCTCGCCCGACGGGAGCCGGATGGCCTTTACGCGCGGCTACCCTCAAAAGGATATAGCCGTCTTAGCTGTCGCCAACACAGACGGCACGCAGGAGCAGGCATTAATCACGAAGCAAGGGCAGACTGACGTTTATCCTTCGCTGGGCAGAGCATGGGGGTGGGGGCCAGCATGGTCGCCCGACGGACGGATGATCGCTTTCGCGCTCAGAAAGACTGAAGCCGATGGTCAGTTCTGGAACATTGTAGTGGTCGGGGTCAAAGACGGGTTGGAACATCAGATCACATCTCAAAAATGGCTCTCGCTCGGTCAACTTGTGTGGCTTAAAGATGGGAGCGGATTGATCGTCGCCGCCGCAGATAAGGAATCTGTTCCGGCGCAACAACTCTTGCACGTCAAGTACCCCGGCGGCGCGGTTCGCAAAATTACGAATGACACAAACGACTATAACGGCCTGAGCCTCACAGCAGATGCGAAGGCTTTAGCCACCGTGCGTTTAGAGCGAACCTCTAACGTCTGGACTGCGCCCGTCGGCGGCGACACGAGCCGCGCTGCCCAACTCACCTCAAGCAATTCCGATGGTGTGGGCGGTCTTGCCTGGACGCCGGATGGCAGAATCCTCTACACGACATACGCGCATGGCATCTCGAACCTCTGGATTATCAATCAAGACAGAACGGGACAGCAGCAGTTGACTGTGGATGCGGGCATTAATAACAGGCCGTCTCTTTCGCCCGACGGACGCTACGTAGTTTTTGGTTCAGATCGCACGGGGAATTTCTGCATCTGGAGAATGGACATTGACGGCAGCAACCTCAGGCAGTTGACCAACGGAAGCTTTGCTACACGCCCGAAAATTTCCCCCGATGGTCGTTGGGTGATTTACTCTGAGAAAGAGTCAGGCAGGGATAGGATATGGAAGGTTTCGATTGATGGCGGCAATCCTGTGCAACTGACAGACTATAGTTCGAGCGCTTCCGCTATCTCGCCCGACGGGAAACAGCTTGCTATCACTTTCACTGATGAACAAGCCAGACCGCAGCGCTGGAGATTCGCCATCATCCCCTTTGAAGGCGGCCCGCCCACAAAGGTCTTTGATCTCGCTAACCCGATTGGACAAATCGTTGACTGGACACCTGACGGGCGCGCTCTGACCTACGTTGAAACACGCAACGGCGTCTCAAACATCTGGGCGCAGCCGGTTGACGGCAGCCCGCCCAAACAATTAACCAACTTTAACTCCGACCAGATACTCTCTTACGCATGGTCACGCGACGGCAGCCAACTCGCGCTTGCGCGCGGCACAGAGATGAGAGATGTCGTCCTCATCAATGATCTACAATAGAAGGGCTTTGATGGACTTTCTTAAAGAGATCATGGCGCAAAAGGGCGTCCGCCTGTCGCAAGCCAAAGCGAATATCTCGCTTGAAGAGTTGCGCGAGAGCGCGCACGAAATTCGGCGCGGTAGAGAGCCTCATCGTCTTTACGCAGCATTGCAAGAGCGTGGGCGCATCAACATCATTGCTGAAATCAAACGCGCTTCGCCTTCAAAGGGATTGATTCGTGCTGGTGCCCTGCCAGCAGAGATTGCACGCAGCTACGAAGCTGGCGGCGCGGCGGCAATCTCCGTACTCACGGAAGAGGATCGCTTTCAAGGCTCGCTTGAAGACCTCAGGCAAGTGCGCGCGTCCGTTTCGCTTCCTTTGCTGCGCAAGGATTTCATCTTCGACGAGTTTCAGATTTACGAAGCGGCATTGGCGGGCGCAGACGCGCTCCTGCTTATCGTCGCCGCGCTCGACGACGAAACCCTCGCGCGTTTGCGCCGTCTCACGGAGGATGAATTAGGGCTGGACGCGCTGGTCGAAGTCCACACTGAAGCGGAGATGCGCAGAGCAATCGGCGCGGGCGCGCGTCTCGTCGGCATTAACAACCGCGACCTGCGCACTTTCAACGTCTCGCTCGACGTGTCCGCTCAACTAGCGCAGTTTGCGGAAGACGGTTTGACGCTCGTCAGCGAAAGCGGCTTGAAGACAAACGAAGATTTGCAGAGGCTGCGCGCCCTCGGCTTCAAAGCTTTTCTCATCGGCGAAACCCTGATGCGAGCGGACAGACCGGAAGAAGCGTTGAGAGCGTTGATAGATGAGCGAAGTCAGAACCGCCTGCGGTAGCGGGCGGGTCGTGGTTTAA
>JBAWGU010000135.1:0-3011 GCA_049593215.1 Pyrinomonadaceae bacterium | reverse complement strand
ATGTCCTTCCGTGGTGGAAGCGGCAGCCGCCTCCCGCGTCGGGCGGCGAGTTGCAGGTCCACATACTCGATGTCGGGCCGGTTGATGGCGATTCGATTCTGATTATCTCTCCGGCGGGCAAAGTTGTGCTCATTGATGCGGGCGATGTGGGCAAGGGCAACAAGGTTGTGCTTGATGCATTGAAGCGTTACGGCGTTCAGCAGATTGATTATTTCATCGCCACGCACGCGCACGCGGATCACATTGGCGGTGCGGCGGAAGTGATTAAGGCAGTTAAGACAGTCACGGTGCTGCACAACGGTTTTCCGCCGCCGGAGTTGACCGAACGGGAGCAGGCCGCAAATCAAAATAACAAGAACGCTAAAGATAAAAATCAAGCGGGCAAACAGGCCAACGCGAAACAGCAAGCGAAGCCCGCTAAGACCAAAGGCAAAAGCACGGAGCTGCCGACCGTCAAGACTTACACCGAATTTAAGAGCGCGGTTGAAGAGACGGGCGCAGAGTGGAAGCAGGCGCAGGCAGGTGACAAGTTTGATTTAGGCGGCGGCGCGTTGCTCACAGTGATTGCTCCCGTTCAACCTTTCTTCACAGAAGAACAGGTGCGAAGCGGCGGTGGAAATCTCCCGAACGCAAACTCCATCGTGATGCGTCTGGATTACGGCGACTTTAATATGATGCTTGCGGGCGACGCTGAAACGGTGACGGAGCAACGCATCATCAGCAAGAACGTCAACCCGCAAACGAGCGTGAGCCTTCAGGCTAAAATCTTAAAGGTCGCGCATCACGGCTCGAAGTACGCGACTTCGGAAGAGTTCTTAAGCCGCGTCAAACCGGAAGTCGCAATCATTTCTGACGGCGAGTACAATCGCTATGGACATCCTTCGCAAGTCGTGCTTGATCGTTTGAAAGCCGCAGGCGTGGGCAAACTCTTTCGCACGGATGTGCAGGGCGAGATTACCATCACGACCAAAGGCAAAGAGAACGATTACCAGATTAAGACCGCGAAGGAAGGCAAGGACATCAAAGGCGACCTCTGGACCGGACGCGAAGCGCAGAAGGACGATTCCGAACGCACAGGCTTCATCGCCTACGGCGACTTTGGTCCTCCGCCTCGCCCGCCAAAAGAGAAGACGAAAAGGCCGTGAATCGTCAATCGTGATAAGAGAAAAGCCGCTTCTTCTATTCACGATTTACCATTTACGATTTACGATTCACGATTTACGACTAATGAAACCATCCATTTCATATAGCGACGCAGGCGTTGACATTGACGCGGCGAATGTCGCAACGGAAAAGATCAAGCAACTCGCGCGCGCGACTTTCAACGAGCGCACGCTCTCCGAGATTGGCAGCTTCGGCGGAATGTTCGATGCCGCGTTTCCGCAGATGAGCGCGCCCGTGCTCGTCGCTTCGGCTGACGGCGTTGGCACGAAACTCAAGATTGCTTTCATCACGAACACGCACAACACTGTCGGACGCGATCTCGTCAACCACTGCGTCAACGATATTCTGGTGCAGGGCGCGCGCCCGCTCTTCTTTCTTGATTACATCGCAACAGGAAAACTCGCGCCCGATGTGGTGGCAAGTATCGTCGAAGGCATGGCTGCGGGTTGCCGCGAAAACGGCTGCGTGCTCTTGGGCGGCGAGACGGCGGAGATGCCCGGCTTCTACTCGGAAGGCGAATACGATGTCGCGGGTTTCATCGTCGGCATCGTTGATCGTGAGCGAGCGATTGACGGCAAACGCATAGAGGCGGGCGACACAGTGCTCGCGCTCCCTTCTGTCGGCCTTCACACAAACGGCTACTCGCTCGCGCGCAAACTCTTCTTCGATGTGGCAGGCTACAAGGCCGACACACACATAGCAGAACTCGGCATGACAGTCGGCGCGGCTCTGCTGCAACCGCACGTGAGCTACCTGCACGCGCTCGAAGGGCTGCTCGATTCAGGCCAGATCAAAGGACTCGCGCATATCACCGGCGGCGGCTTGACGGAAAATATTCCGCGCATCCTGCCCGAAGGCACAGCCGTCCGAATCAATCGCGGCTCATGGCCCGTGCTGAGCGTCTTCAAGCTCATGCAGGAGATTGGCAGCGTCGAAGACGCAGAGATGTTCCGCACCTTCAACATGGGCGTCGGCATGATTATCATCTGCGCGCCCACTGATGCGGACACAATCAAATCTCACCTCACGCAGCAAGGCGAACAGTGCTACGAAATCGGGCGAGTCATCGAAGGCAATAAGGAAGTTACTATCAGCTAGTTTACAGTTTTCGGTTTTCAGTTTTCAGTCAGTTGAATGGCATCTGAGATTTGGAATCTGAAATCTCAGATCAGAACAAACTAAAAATCTAAAACCGAAAACTGAAAACTGAAAACTATGATTAGAATTGGCATTTTGATTTCCGGTCGCGGCTCAAACATGATCGCGTTAGCTGATGCTGTGATTGATGGCCGCATTCATGGAGCGCAGATCGTAGTTGTCATAAGCGACAAAAGAGACGCGGCTGGACTCGACCGTGCAAGAGAGAAAGATTTGGAGACGCTCTCCGTTGAGCGGCGCGGGCGCACGCGCGCAGAACACGAAGGCGAAATCATCGCCGTCTTGCGCGAGCGTCAGGTTGAGCTTGTCTGTCTTGCGGGTTTCATGCGCTTGCTCTCGCCGCAGTTCATAGAAGCTTATCGCGGTCGAGTGCTCAACATTCATCCGAGCCTGCTGCCCTCTTTTCCCGGCCTTGACGCGCAGCGTCAAGCCTTAGAGCACGGCGTTCGCTGGACAGGCTGCACCGTCCACTTCGTTGACGAAACGCTGGACGGCGGCCCCATCATCCTGCAACAACCCGTTCCCGTTCAAGACGGCGACACTGTAGAAACTCTCTCCGCGCGCATTCTCACAGAAGAGCATCGCATCTATACAGAGTCGGTCGCTCATGTTGTGAGCGGGGATTATGAGATTATCGGGAGAAGAGTTATTTTTAAGAACAGGAATTAACAGGATGGACAGGATAGACA
>JBAWGU010000134.1:0-7296 GCA_049593215.1 Pyrinomonadaceae bacterium | reverse complement strand
GCGACTCTAAAGAAAGAGACCTCAACAACGAAAGCGAAGGCCGCTCCTGCGAGCGAGGAAGATTTGCAGGAAGAAGTTGAGCTAACGCTCACGCTGCCCATGGCCGAGCGCGTTGAAAAATTGAAAGCCTTTATCGAAGCTCATCCGGCTTCCGCTTCAATCACGCGCGCCACAGAGCTGCTGGTCAGCGCGCACGCCGCTCTCGGCGATGAAAGGCTGCGCGCGGGCGACACGGCGGGCGGCCTTGAACAATTTCGCATGGCTCTGGCGGAGAGTCCGGCCAACGTCTCCGAAAAACTCTTCAACGCTGTCTTAGCGCAGCTTCCCCTCAACATCTTCCTGCGCGGCCAGCGCGATGCCGCGCTTGAGATGGCGCGCGCTATTGAAACGAAATTCAAAGACGATCCGAAACGCCTGTTGGCGCTTGCAACTTTTTATCTGAGCACAGAGCAGCCTGAAGAGGCTGCGCGCATCGCGGAGCAGGCGATTAAAGTTGCGCCCGATTCTGCTGCGGCGCATCGCACGCTCGGCGCGTCGCGTCACATTGCTTTGCGTTTAGACGACGCGGCGGCAGAATACGCACGCGCCCTCGAACTCGATCCTAACCTGTCAATCGCGCGGCGCAGCCTCGCAGACCTCCGCCGCGCAAACGGCAAGCCGGAAGAGGCTCTCTCGCTCTATCGTGAGCAGCTCAAACGAGACCCTTCGGACAAGGCTGCGCGCTCAGGCGTTGTCCTCTCTCTTCTCGATCTCGGAAAACGTGATGAAGCGATAACGGAACTAGACGCTGCGCTCAAAGACGAGCCGCGCAATCTGATTCTGCTGGTCGGCGCAGCCTACTGGTTTGCGGCGCACGGTGACAACGCGCGCGCTCTTGCGTTGGCCCAGAGCGCAGTTAGCCTTGAGCCGCGCTACACCTGGTCCTATATCACGCTCGCGCGCGCGATGATCGCAGACAATCATCAGGTTGACGCTGAGCGCGTGATTCGCACAGCCAGACAGTACGGGCAATTCCCCACGCTCGATTATGAGCTTGCCAACGCGCTCGCCGCTTCAGGTCTCTACAGGGAAGCGGCAGAGGCGCTCGCGCGCTCGTTCCATCTCAAAGACGGGCAGCTTGAGACTCAACTGGCAGGCCGTGTGCCCACTCGCGCAGAGAGTTTTACAGAACTGCTTGCGCCCGAACGACGCGCCAGCATCTTTCAACACGCTGCCGCAGACACGGAAGAGAACGCGCGGATGTTGAAAGCTCTGCTGGCCTTCGACACTGCGATCAATCAAACAAGCGTCAAGGAAACGGACGCTGCGGCAGCCGCGCAGGAATTTGTCGCGGGCAAAGACAAGATGCGCGTCTATCGTCAACTCTACGCCGCCTCTCGCCTGCTGCAACGTGGTGTTGCTCTACCTCTCGTGCTTGAACTAACGGACGCAGCGACCGGCGGCATCGAAGCCGCGCTCGATACTCCGACCGCCACGGTCGCCACGCTCTCGGACGAGCTTCACACACTTCGCTCGCAGGCTCTCTCTTCCGGCACAATGCCGATTCTCCCGGACGTTCAAAGCAACGTTCTCTCAAGCATCCTGCGCGGGCGCATCGAAGACATCGCGGGCTGGGCCTTGTTCAATCAGGACAAAGGGACGGAAGCCGTCACGCGCCTTCGTCGCGCCGCGAGCGTGCTCCCGCCCAACACGATCTGGCTGCGTACTGCGCTCTGGCATCTGGGCGTCGCTCTCGAAGCCACAGGCAATCCGCAGGAAGCCCTCAACGCTTACATCAAGAGCTATCAGAACGGCGGCGTGCAAGACCCCGTGCGCCGCGCCGTGATAGAAGGTCTCTACCGCAAAGTCAACGGCTCGCTCGACGGACTCGACACAAAGATCGGCGAAGCACGTTCAACTACAATTAGCGCGAACGAACAACTCGCGCCCGCGCCTTCCGCCTCTACAGTGGAAAACGCAGCAGCAACCAACAACACAACAACAACGCCAACCGACACCAGCGCCAACGCTCCGAGCAGCAGCCAAACAGCAGCCGCGCCCGCTAACGAAACGATAGCTACGCCTTCATCAACAGCGAGCGCGACGCCTGCCATCCAGCCAACGAGTGAGCCGTCGAAGACCGAGAGCAAAGACGCGACGCCCGCAAACAACGCGAACGAAGCGGAAGGCAACTACACGATTCAAATCGGCTCATATACTGATGAAACGCAGGCCGCCGAGCGCGCCGAACGCCTGCGCCTGAAGGGATTCGATTCCTACATCACAAAGGTCGAGATACCCAATCGCGGCACATGGTTTCGCATCCAGTCCGGCCACTTTAAGACAAGAGAAGAAGCGGAAGAGTACGGCACTAAACTTAAAGACAAAGGCGCAGTGCTGGATTTCATCATCACGGAAATTAACCTCAGCACTCGCAGACGAAGCAATAATCCTAACTAGCGGCCCAAACCTCCCTCTCTATTCCATAGATGGATAGCTTAACGCCGGACATTTCCGTTTCGCCTTCGTAATGCTCGCCCAATCTCTCGGCAACACGTATTGACGGAAGGTTCTCAGGATTTATCAAGCTGATGACGTGCGTTTGCTTCAACTCCTCGAACGCATATTTCAGCGAGGCGCGCGCCGCCTCAGTCGCAAAGCCGCGTCCCCAGTAGTTGCTGCCGAGCATCCACCCGACTTCAAAGCCGGGCCAGCCTTCGGGCTGCCAGCAGCCAATGCGTCCAATGAGCGCGCCGCTTGCGCGTTCCTCTACGGCCCACAATCCGTAGCCGCGTAGATGCCAGTGCCCGATCACCATCGCCATGTTGCGCCACGCCTCGCCTCTGTCCATCGGCCCTCTCCCCATCGGACGCATGACATGCGGGTCCGCGCAGATAGACGCATACTCGTCTATGTCGGATTCGCGCCACATACGCAAAGTAAGACGCTCGGTTTCGAGAGTGGCGTAACTATTATTTTGAGAATGACTCATCACGCGTTTGTCTGACGAATTTAATTCTATTTCAAAGTCGGTCTCTCGTTATTTCCCACGATTCTATCTCGCCTTCAACGATCTTGAAGAGCGGATGCGGCTCAGGCTCCGCTATCCTTTCAAACAGCGCGAACCTTTCCGCGTCTCTGGATTTTAACTTCTCTTTCAAGTGATTCCATTCATACAGCAGTTGCCCTCTGGTGCAACTGATCTCTTCGGGGGAATCCGCAGGCTCTATCTTCTCTTCGCTGAACTTGTACCCTCTACTTAATGCTTCCCTGTGAATCGAGCGTAGATACTCTGCGATGGCCGCGACAGGATTCGATTGAGTTTTGAACCTTGCCAGTTGAGGATGATTTCGATACCCGCGCGTCTCGCCCTTCAAAACTTTCTGCGCGAGCAAAGCCTCACGCCACGCGGCCAATAGGCCCTTCGTGTCAAGGTATCTCGGATGCACCGTCCAGATTCGCATGTGACGCTATGCCTTGAACATCTTTGCCACTCGATAAAGTTTCACTGGCTATGTAACTGCCCTTCTAACTCCTTGATCCTTTTCTTCGCTGTTTCCAGTGAATGAGCTAACAAGCTTAAATCACGACGCAACTCAAGCTGCGTCGTCACCTGCTGGCTCAGCATTCGCAACGCCGCAACTTGGTCCGTCCTCAGTTCTCTTGGCACACGGTCTATCACGCACAGCGTCCCCAGCTTGAATCCTTCAACCGTCGAAAACGGCGATCCCGCATAGAAGCGTATGTAAGGGTCTGAAGTCACCAGCGGATTATTTCTGAACCGCTCATCATCAAGCGCATCACGCACGATGAACGGGCCGGATTGGTTAATCGCATGAGCACAAAAGGAAACGTCCCTGCTAGTCTCCCTCTCACTCAGCCCCAGCACAGATTTGAACCACTGCCGGTCAGAATCAACCAGCGAGATAACAGCGATTGGCGTGTCGCAGATGTAGGCCGCTAGTCGTGTCAGATCGTCAAACGATTCTTCAGGATCAGTGTCAAGAATTTCAAACTGGCGCAGGACTTCCAGCCTCGCAGCTTCATTCTGAGGTAAAGGCGCTTTCATGCTTCTCCTTCTAAGCAAATATGTCTATTGGAACTGTTATGTTGCCATTTCTATGGAAGCAACTTGTCATAATCAGCGTGCGAGCCAATCCAGAATCAGACAATGCCTTCCGGTTTGTCTAAGCCCAATGCTCGATAGTGTGCCCCAACACGGACTGACCATAGTTTATCAATTCTCTTAAGATGCAATGATGGATGCTTAGGATCAGCTTTGAGTAACTGGAAGTTTTTATCTGCAAGAGCGCGCACTTCAGGCGAAAGCTGGCGGTAGCGTCGCCAAAACTGTGGGGAGGCAAAATGCTTCACAACGGTTCGCACTGCCCCTGCTCAAAATCCTGCTCCGCCTGTTTAAGCAGCGCGTCCAGACGACTGGCTTTCATATCTTGCTCAAGTTGCTCATCCCAGACTTGCGCCTGAAACTCTTCAAACCACTTGGCTAATTCCGCCAATTCTGAAGGCGGCAATTGAGCAATAGCAGATTCAATCTCTTTAATGTCCATAACAAAAGTTTAGCTTACTTTCTCAGAGCCAGCAATAACATGCGAAGCGGCATAACGCTCGAATTCAGCCGCCCGCACCACGCCAAAAACGACAGCAAAGAAATCGCCCAACATTGATGGGAGGTAAGCTGGCGCGGGTCGGCTGGAATGACTTGTCCGGTTTCGCCTTCATTTTCATTTCACGAGATTAAATACAGACCTACTTCATCTATCTTGAAATCCATAAATGAAGCGGTCATAAGAATATTTGTGCTATAACTGCGATAAACAGAAGTGTGGTTGTGATAATCAAGATCAAATCTTTCTTTTTAGGTCCATTCCAGATAATTAAAGCTGTATAAATAACAAATACAAGTAAAATAGCCTTATCAATTCCATAGGTCAAAAAAGAAAAGAGGGCTGTCAAAAAACAGACCAAAATATCAAATTTGGTAAGTACATCTTCATTAGTATTATTTTCCCTGTTAAATATTGAATCATACGGTATGAGGAGAAAGGCGACAAAAACAAGTATGCCAGAGGCAGCCTCAACAGGTATTGATCCTACAAGAGGAATGGAAATGAGGCTTAATAGCATAAATCCCGCAGTTACTATTGCAGTTAAGCCCGTCCGCCCACCTGCAGCAATGCCAACTGCACTTGAGACGAAAACTGCGAGACTTGACGCGCCTAAAAATCCGCCAATAATATTTCCGAATCCATCAACATAAAGAGAGCGTTCTAGTCCTTTATTATCAATTTCCTCAACTTTTTGCCCCATTGCAGTAAAAAGCCCAACGTATTTTCCTACACCGCCAAAGAAATCAATGATAAAGAAAACCAGCATCGCGACTACAAAGCGCACGTCAAACAATGTCCGAAAGTCTACGCTACCGATAGCAGAAAACATATCCCGAGAAAACTCGGCTTTAGTTGTTGACTTGATACCGAAAATTGCGGCTGTGAGGGAAGCTGCTAGGATGCCAAGCAAAGGTGCGCCCGTAAAGTTAAGCCATTTTAGCCGAAATAATAAAGTGACTAAGAGTCCTGTATAAAGAACTATCGCGTTGGGTGAAATAAGAAGTGCAAAATTAAATTTTGAGGCATCAATTAAGCCACCCGAATAGCTAATCAATTTCGCTTGAGTAAGTCCATTTGCGATTAAGAATCCGCTGACAGCGAATACTACACCAACTCGCAGAGGCATTGGAATTGAATCAATTAAATTCTGCCGAACTGATAGCCAGGTCATTGCAACGCTCAGAATTCCAGAGAGAATTACAGCAGCCATTGCTGCCTGCCAAGAAAGACCTAATTTAAGACAAACGTATGAAACGAAGAAAGTGGTTATTGACGGCGCTGCTGCTACAGCAAAAGGAACTTTAGCCCAAACGCCCATTAGAAGCGTAGCCAATGCTGCAGATAAAACAGTAGCAAAAAATGCTGCACTAATATTAATTCCTGCTCCGGCAAGTAAAATAGGATTGAGAATGAATATGTAAGAGAGAGTTAAATAAGTCGAAAGACCTGCAACAAATTCGACGCCAAATTTAGCCTTACGATTTTCATTTATCATCTCGTTCATATTCCCCCCCCATTTGCTTTACCTTTTTGCTTTAGTATAAATGTTGATTCTATTTTTAAGATTCCCGTTGCAATACCAAATCCTAAACCTAAAAGACCGATGGCTGGAATCCACCAACTGTTAATTGGAAATACTTTTTTGTAAAGGTTTGCCGCACTAATTGATGAGCCTGCAACAATGCAGATAAGGCAAACCCAACTAAGATTTGCTACTTCAGGGGGGGAAGCCCATATAAAGAGGATTCCTTTGATAAAAGCAACAATAGGAATGGAAAAACTGCAAAGCCAGTTATCGTTAATAGCAAAAATTAAAGTACAGGCAACACTCGCCAAAATCAAAAAATCACAGATACGGTTGAATATTGCCATTAATGAGAATTGAGGTTTTGAGATACCAGAGCCAGATTTTTTTGCTTCTCCTATTTCTGGAAACTTACTGAATGGCAATAAGCGATTTCCTATTAATTTTAGCTCAGGATTTTTTTCAATAATGAGTTTAATTATTCTATAAAGAAAATAGACTGCATATATGAGAAGAGCGAGATAAGTTCCTATGAAGTCTAACCTCTTAATGTAGTCTTGATCTTCTTTTTCAAAAGGCAAATAGGGAATAACAAAACTAAATATAGCTAAGACAGCAAGAAGAAGGGCAAAAATTAATGCATGGTGAAATAACTCTTTACTCTCTTCCCAAAATTCCCTCCAAAATCTGTTTCTGCTATTGGTATCGTTAGACTTCTCAGTTTTACCCTCAATTTTGTTTGTAATGAAATTCTCGCCAGTTTCCTCAGTTTTATATTGTTCAGTAGTGCCAACTATGGGGACATCACCAGCATCTTTTTCTTCACTTTGTTTCATAATTACACCCCAAGCGAATACATTAAATTTTAGCTAAATTAAACTTTAGAGCCTAAATTCAAAACTTACAAGCCAGAATATAATACATAAGAAAACGTGAGAAACCGAACTGCTGATTATACTGCCGCGCAGTATATCTACACTATCACCTGCCACATAAAAAATCCTTTTTAACCGAGTCTATTAGGGATTATGTGATACTGCCTCTCCCTGAGCACGACTCATTACTGTCGAATAAAATTTCAAGCCCCTAAGAAGCGATAAATCTATGCTGCTCCTTAAGGGCTTGATTGTTTGACCGACTATTACGGTTTCCAAACGCGTGCGA
>JBAWGU010000133.1:0-3098 GCA_049593215.1 Pyrinomonadaceae bacterium | reverse complement strand
GTCTGAGCTTGAGACTCAGACAGCGCCACAGTTGCGTTTGAAGATTAGAGACCGCAGTCTATGTGCAGACGTTAACATTGCAGACGCCGGAGCAGCACTGCGCGCTCTGCGTGCAAGCGCCGCCAGTCGTTAAACAAGTGGCAGCCTGCGCTGGCGTCGGGGCAATGATTGAAGTGACCAGAGGCACGGCCACAACTGCTGCCAGCCCCAGAGTGCGTACCATCTGGCGGCGCGACATTCCGGTCAGCAATGCTCCGGGCGGAACAATCCCCTCTTCGAGCAAATGGTCTTTGCTCAATTGGTCAAGCGCAAACCAAACCAACTTTTCATCCACCGGAGCTTTCAAATCTTTCTCCAGCAAGCGTGTGATCTCAGGCACTGAGGTCTCGCCGTCGCAGTGCTTCCAGACGAGAGCGGCGGTTTGATTCAGACAATGGGCCTTGTCTCTCTCAAGGTCATAGACGAGTACTTCGTCCGGTAGCTCTCGCACAACTAGTCCCTCTTTACGTGCATGAGGTTCGTGCTGTCTTTTTTTCTCTTTCATGCAGCCTCCAGTTTATTTAATAGCATGTTTCAAATTAGCATCCGGTGTTTGGCTCGGCGTTACGCAACGCAGAGTTTACCACTATTTGCAGAAATTGGAAGATTTTTTATCTCATCAACCCCCTCCAAAATCGAGTTGACGATTTCGCTCGCTTCCCCTCTGGTCCCTTTTAAGACCTTTGCGCCTGCAACGGCCTGTTGCAAAGCTGCCAGAGCTTTTTCGGGCGCGCGTCGAGCCGAGACTGTATTGGCAAGAAGAGCCAGTGCGCCCTGTCCGGCGGAGATTTCTTTTGGCCGCCAGCGCGCTCCCTCCCTGAATTCGCTCATCAAGACCAGACCCACTGGCAACGGATTGACGCCCGCCTGCCCGCCCAGTTCTTCAACGGTAAAGTCCGTCTGCTCGAATCCGCCTTCTAAGCGAAGCGATAAGGGTTTCGGGAATGGATGCACGCGTCCCTTTTCATCCAGCACAGCATACTCGTCCGAATAATAAGTAGCTCCTGCGCGGACCAGCTCTGCGACCAGCGTGGTCTTGCCGCTAAAGCTTCGTCCCGGAATTATGATTGCGCGACCATGCCATCCTACCACACCTGCATGAACGAAGACCCTGCGCCTGGCCCATTCTGCGATATACAATCGCATCGTTGATTCCAATGAGTCAAAGACCTCTTTAAGCTCCAGCGTGCGAGCTATCTGAACATGATTCTCGTAGAGCAGATTGAAGCGGCGCACGCCGTGCGTTGTCCCCTCGCCTCCGACGATCACAGAAAAGAGACGATCAACAATATCGGAGCGCGCAGGTTTCGATCCCGGAGGGAGATACCGGCGTAGCTGATCAATGTAAGCCGCATCGTTGACTCTAATCCCAACGCGAACTCCGTAAGCTGTGAAAGTTATTCCATCCATCCACACGAGACGGTCAAGCTTCAACATTCAAGTGGAAGTCCACTTGAGGCGAGGCAAAACTCTAATTGTCACCCAAACCTTCCTGAACTACTGACATCAAGCTCTTTCTCAGACTGCCGTAAAGAGTCGTATGTGGACTCACAAATTGGAAGCTTGACGAGTTAGATTCCTACTCATCCGGTAGAGAATTGACGAGCAAGGTGGCTAAACAGTAACGGAAACTATCACGAGCTTAAGAGTTGCGTCAATACTTTTGGCGCAAAGTTTCTATGAATTTATCTGTGCCGCCAGCCAGTCCAATTTTCAACAACGCGTTTTCAGTTTTCAAAAATCTATTCGCCGAAGCTTATTTTTCAAATCTTATCAAAGCCAAAGGCCAGAGACGTTATCGGACGCTGGCGGCTCAGCTCGCCTTTTGAAGCGCGACTGCATCAAGCCACACGTGGCCGAAGATTGGACAGGGCGCGTCGGAACAATTTCCGCGCTGTAGATTTAGACGCACGGCACGGCTGCCCTCTTGCGTGGCAAAGTCAACGCTGTATTCCTGCCAGTCGCTCTTTCCCTGCGGCAGTGGCTGCGACTGGCCCAGAACTTTCTCCTCTTTGCTGCTCGTGTCCGTGACCACAAGCAGAGGCAAGCCGCCGGTCACAATATCCTGCGTTCGAGCCGCAAAGCGCAAATGATAACGCGTCTGCGGCTCAACCAGCACAAGCTGATTAAGCACGCCTGCCGCCGGGTTAGAATCTCCGCTCCAATCAACGCGCAGACTGTATGCGCCTTCACGCGGGCTATCTTTATCTAAAGAGATATGCACGGCCTGCATCTCCCTTCGCTGTTGCCAGCCGAAGCCCTGCTCATCAAGCGTGTTGATGTTTTCAAAACCGCCGTCGGTGATTCGCCCCAACGCCTGCTCGCTATTTTCCAGCTTGCCTTCTCTGCCATACTTCCAGATCGCGTAAGCCGTACTGTAATTCTTCGCTGCCAGAAGCTCATCGAGAAGAGTCTGCTGGTCCTTTTTTGGAACGTGCCCTGCCGCGCCGATCATTTCAAGAACTTCGGAACTCTTGCCGCGCCTTGCAAAGTAATGAGCAAGGGCCAGATGCTCTGTTTGCGTGTGCGGTTGAATAGCACGCTTGACTGCCTCTGCATCGCCGCCGCTCGCCCCCCACGCCAGATCAATGACGTTAGGCAGCAGGCTCTCATCACTCTTGACGGCGCGTCGCAGTTGTTCAAAAGCTTCGTCGCGTCGTCCGGCTCTGAAAAACAGGTTTCCTAAGAGGAAACGAGGTCGCGCGTAGGAGGGCGCGAGACGAACAGCTTCATTGAGGTCTGCAATCGCGCCTTCTTCATCCTCCGCCCTGTCGCGCAAAATGCCGAGCGCCTGCCACATGTAATAGTCGGAAGGTCTGAGCGCAGCAGCTTTTTCATACTCCTTAATCGCTTCGCCTAACTCTCCCCTGTTTGCCAGAATCGCCCCTCGAACGTAATGCGCCTCTGCATCCGAAGGTGTCAGGGCCACAGCTTCATCCAGAGCTTCCAGCAATCCGCCCTGCGTCGCACGCGCCCCATACTGCGTGAGCAGCCTTGAGAAGCCGAGGCGTCCGGTAAACCAGATGGCAGCAATCAGCAGCGCTGAGACGATGAGCGCA
>JBAWGU010000132.1:0-1720 GCA_049593215.1 Pyrinomonadaceae bacterium | reverse complement strand
CCTCATCCCTTACCTCCAATCCATCGTATGCCCACTCGACGCCTGCGGGGAGAAGCGCGGAGTCGCGCGCGTGTTTGACATCGTGGGCGATGTGCGTGAAGAAGGCGCGGCGCGGTTTGAGTTCACTAACGTATTCGAGCGCGCGTTCCAGCCAGAGGTGCGTCGGATGCTCTCTGATGCGCAGGCAGTCGAGCACCAGCACATCAAGGTCTCGCAGGCCGTCAATCGTTTCGGGTGGAATGAAATTAAGATCAGTCGCGTAAGCAAAATCGTTGAAGCGATAAGCGATGACAGGCAGCCGCCCGTGAATCACTTCGAGCGGCGTAATTTGCAAATCTGGTCCAATGCAGAAGGGTGCGCCAGCAACAACCGTGTGCGGCACGACGACAGGCAAGCCGCCGCCAAAGTATGTCGGCTCAAAGACGTATTTGAAGATGCGGCGGATGTCCACCCACGCGCGCTCGTTGGCATAGACGCCGAGCGCGCCGTGACGAAAGTTTAAGGGGCGTATGTCGTCTAGGCCGAAGATGTGGTCTGCGTGGCAGTGTGTGACGAGCACGGCGTCGAGCCACTTCAGTTTTTGACGAAGAGCCTGCTGTCGAAAATCCGACGAGGTATCAACCAGCACAGTCTGCCCCGCGTGCTCAATCAACACAGACACGCGCAAACGCTTGTCGCGCGCGTCCATCGAAACGCACGTCTCGCATTCGCAACCAATGGACGGCACACCCGTCGAAGTGCCTGTGCCTAGAAAAGTCAGCTTCATCACAGTTTTCGGTTTTCAGTTTTCGGTTTTCAGTTGGTTGAGCCAATCCGCAATTTGAAATCTCAAATCTCAGATGAGAAAAGCTGACTGCTGATTGCTGAAAACTGAAAACCGAAAACTGAAAACTGTTTACTTCCCGCCAATGATGTCTTTGCCTGTGAAGCCGCGCGGGGGTTGCGGATGGGCGGCGGCGGCGCGGTTGAGCGAGACGAATTGCATACGCAGGTCTGCGAGCAAGCCTTCCATGATTTGCGCCTCTTGCGGATGAAGGTTGCCGTGCGTCTTCTGCTCCAACATGCCGAGCACGTCTATCCAGTGCTTGCCGAGTTGGAGGTCAACGCTGCGCTCTCCTGTCGCGGGATGCTCCATCATGCCGAGCGCGGCGGCGGCGTTTGAGGCAATGCTCATCAGAAAGTTGATGAAGCTTGCAGGATCATCCGCGCCGAGCAGATCGCCCATCTCATACTCATCTTCGCGCGGCTCTTCGCGTGGCGGCGCAGCTTGAGTTTGCGCGTCCGCAGTCGCGCTCGCGGCGGCAGAGCTTTCGTTTGGAGCAGCGTTGTCCGTCTCCGGCGGCGCAGAATCGGCGGGCGCGGCTTCTTCTGTTGTTGATGAAGACGCTGCGCTCGCGGCATTCACTTCCGGCGTCGGCGCAGTCTCTTCTTCACGCTCAATCTCGCGCGGTGTGCCGTCCGGGTTGAAGAGACGGCGATCTGTAACTTTGAATGTGGGTTGTTCTTCGCTCATCTTGCTCTCAAAAACGCAGCCACGCGCAAACGGCTCCAAGGCTCATGGGCGCGCACTGCAAATCTTTCATCAAAATTCTTATTTCCGTTGCGTTCGATGGTAGCACCGCGTTAGTCCAAAGTCCAAGTTAGTCCCAACTCTCAAGTCTCAAGCCTCAAGCCCAAATTCTATTACGGTTTCCAAACGCGTGCGGCTACATTTAATGAG
>JBAWGU010000131.1:0-1925 GCA_049593215.1 Pyrinomonadaceae bacterium | reverse complement strand
ATACCACTCTCACTCCTGTTGATGCTAAAGATTCGTTTGCATAACAAACACAAGCCGAAATCATGGCGCTTCGGCGTGCTCGCGGCTCTTGCCGTAACACTGCTTGCGCTCTATCCACAGGTTAATCTGTGGATAGAGCGAGGCCGCGATTGGAACGGCTCTTACGCCTCATTCGATTTTGACGAGATTGCTTACTCATCATATTTACAGCAACTAATCGAAGGCCGCCCGCGCAGGAATGACCCTTACACGGGCCGCGACAGTGATACCGATTCCCTTCAAGCCGAATCTCTCTTCTCGATTCAATTCCTTCCGGCTTATACCCTGTCAACGCCAGCGAGAATGTTTGGCCTCTCTTCTTCAATCGTCTTCATTGCATTGAACGCACTCTCAGCTTTCCTTTCAACGCTTGCCGTCTTCTGGCTCTTAAGAGCAGTAGGCGGAAGGCCCGCAGCCTCAACCGTCGGTGCATTAGCGACGATTGTTCTGGGAACGCACGCCGCATCGTTCAAAGCTGTCTGGCTCTTGTTGCAACTGCAACCGACATTCAGTTTCTTTCCGTTTCTTCGTCGCTATCTTCCTGCGCTGCCCTTCCCTTTCTTCTTCATCTTTTGCGCGCTCGTCTGGTTGATGCTTCAGAGCGAAGACCGCCGCACGGCTTTTCGTCATGCGTTGATGGCCGGACTGATTTTAGCTGCGCTCGTCTTTTCATACTTTTTCCTGTGGACTGCCGCCGTTGCATGGCTTTTCTGTCTCGCCGCGCTCCTGCTTATGTTAAGACCTGACAGGTGGCAGGTGCATTTGAAAATGCTTTGCATAGTTTTTGCCGTTGCCTTGATTGCTCTCGTCCCTTACGCCACGCTTCTTTCACATCGAGCGCAGGAGATGGATGCCGTGCAGCTATTAACTCGCACGCACGCTCCCGACTTGATTCACCTGCCGGAGCTTCTAGGCTTTCTCGTGCTGCTGTCTCTCATCTTTGCTTCGCGGCGCGGCATGATAGGTTGGAAGGATGCGCGCACGCTCTTCATTGCATCGTTCGCGCTGCTGCCGATTGCAGTCTTTAACCAGCAGGTCTTGACGGGACGAACTTTGCAGCCCTTCCACTATGAAAGATATATCGCCAACTACGTCGCGCTGGTTGCAGTTGCCCTGACGCTGACAACGATGCTACGCGCGAGCGTTGAGCAGAAGACTCGCAGGCTCGCGCTCGCGTGCGTTGCGATAGTTGTTTTCGGAACAGGACTGTTTGAGACAATCAGCGTGACGCGAAGAAACGCTCAACTTCAGATAGCGAATGATGAGAGCTTGATTGTCAACAGACGTTTCGCAGAGATTGCACGCGAGACAAACGACACGCGGCGCAATAGCAATACTCTCATCTTCTTCACAGACCTTTCTCAGGCTGACAGTCTTGCTTCCGTTTCGACGCAGCCCGTGCTCTGGTCGCAGCACATGTTCGTCTTCTCAGGCGCGTCGCGCGAAGAGAATCGTGAGCGGTTTTTCGAGTATCTATACTATTCCGGCTTAAGCGAGCGAGAGTTTGAGAGGCTTGCATCCATCAACAGCTCCATCAGCCTCGCGCTCTACGGATTCGAGCGCGTCTGGCTAAGAGAGTCCGGCAAGCAAGATCAAATCAAGACTGATGAGGTGAAGGATGACACGCGCGCTTACGCCCGCTATGTTTCAACTTTCAATCGTGAGCGCGCAATGAATCGTGTGCTCTCTTACGTCGTAACGCCGACAGAGTACGGGCCGGACATCAGGAATCTTGATCGCTGGTACGAGCGTGGCGGAGGCGAGCGAGTTGGGAAATTTACGATCTATCGTGTGAAGATTCGGAATTGAAATTGTAGGGGCAGGGACAAGTCCTCTGCCCGTCTTTTGCCAGAACCAATCAATTAACAGGATGGACAGGATAGACA
>JBAWGU010000130.1:0-5869 GCA_049593215.1 Pyrinomonadaceae bacterium | reverse complement strand
CTTCGGGTTTCGGCAGAAGCGTTGTCTCGACTTCTGTGATAACGCCGAGCGTGCCTTCGCTGCCGATGAAGAGGTCAATCAAGTCCATCCCGTTTGCGACGTAATAACCGGAGGCGTGCTTGCGCGTCCGGGGCATTTGATAGGACGGCAAACGCGCTTCGATTTTGTTGCCCGACGAAAGTTGAAGATGAAATCTTCCATCCGCATCAGCATGAAAGTCGCCGCGCGCGATGTCGAGCACATCACCTGTCGTCAAAGCCACCTTGAGGCGGCGAATAAAATTCCTCGTCGGCCCATACTTGAAAGTTCTCGCGCCGGAAGCGTTCGTCGCAACCGTTCCGCCAAGATAACAACTGCGCTCCGTCGGGTCAGGCGGATAGAGCAGCCCTAACGCTTCCACCGCACGCTGAAAATCCGCGAGCGCAACGCCAGCTTCCGCAGTCGCGCGCCCGCCTCTCCCTTCATGCACAATCTCTTTAATCTCTCCGAGCTTGTCCGTCGCCACCACAATTCCGCCAAACGGCACGCGCCCGCCGACGATGCCTGTGCCCGCGCCTGAAACCGTCACAGGCACACAATCCCGCGCGGCTTCAGCCAACACCCCAGCAACCTCCTGCGCGCTCGCAGGAAAAACCACACGCGCCGCATGACCGCCCTGCATGTTGCTGGCGTCAATGAGAAACGATTGAATCTCGTCCGGCTGTGATTTGACTATCATGGGTAATTGAAACTCAGAAGACGCAGAGCTGCGAGCTATGGTCGCGGAATACTAAGATCATCACAGATTTTTTGCGCGAGATACTTCTTGACAACACGATGGCGCGGAACCGTAGAGGATGAGCTATTAGCAGGATTCTTGTAAACCGTGTGCTTCTTGCCTTCACGCACAAAGAGGCAGCCATGCGCCTCCAAGTGTCGAATGAGGTCTGTGCGATTCATCTCAGGCCGCGCGTAAAGTTAATTGCTCACGCTTGACCGTCCGTGTGTGTGAGGATTCGGATAAGCGGCGCTCAGCCTCTTCGCGGTTAGCTTCAAAAATCATCTGCACTGCTTCCTCAAGGTTTTCGCGCACTTCCTCTAAAGTCTCGCCCTGCGTGTTCGCCCCCGGAAGCTCTGCAATGTAGCCGATGTACCCGCCCTCTTCCGCTTCCTCATAAATAGCTGTCAGCGTTAATTCCGTCATCGTCTCTCCTCTACAGGACCATTCACAAATAAACTGTGTTTCGGCTGAGCATCGCAGTATCAACAAAAACCTTCGGTGTTATGCCAGTCTTGTTTCGGCTTACCGTAAAGATAGTGGCCGTGTTGATGCGCCAAATCAGAGATACCCGTATCAACGGAGCATTTTTGCAGAAGATTAGTTAAGGCATCCCACACAGCATCGCCGTTGGTTGGTATCGCTCCGCTCTCATCCACGAAAGTGATAACGACCTCTTGCCCGTCGCGCGCTTCTTCGACAGGCTCAAGAGGCCGGATGATACCGTTCTCAAACTTGCCTTTGATTGATAGCATAAGCTCAACTATTCTTTCCGCTAAAAGGATGCTTCATCAATAAGTTTCTTCTCGCAGAGGCATTTTAACACACATCAAGTCATCTGTAGCTCACGCTCGCGCAGGTACTTGATGCGGTCGCGTAGTTCTGCGGCGCGCTCAAACTCGAACTGTTTGGCGGCATAGCGCATCTCCGCTTCGAGGCGCGCGATGGTCGCGTCGAGGTTTGCGCGCGAGTATTCTTCATACTCATCGAGATTGAGCGGGACTTTGAAGTAGTCTGCCTCGTATGCGGTGACGAGTGTGGCTTCGATTGTTTTGATAATCGTCTGCGGCGTGATGCCGTGCTCTTCGTTGTATGCAACTTGAATCACGCGCCGTCGTGTGGTCTCGTCAATCGCGCGGCGCATCGAGTCCGTCATTTTGTCTGCATAGAGAATCGCTTTGCCGTTGACGTTGCGAGCCGCGCGCCCCATGGTTTGAATCAGAGAAGATTCGGAACGCAGGAAACCTTCTTTGTCAGCATCAAGGATGGCGACGAGCGAGACTTCCGGCAGGTCCAGGCCTTCGCGCAAGAGGTTGATGCCGACGAGCACATCGAATTCGCCGCGCCGCAAGTCGCGTAGAATCTTGATACGCTCAAGCGTCTCAATGTCTGAGTGGAGATAACGCACGCGCACGCCAACCTCCGAGAAATATTCTGTGAGGTCTTCGGACATCTTCTTGGTCAGTGTGG
Source organism: Pyrinomonadaceae bacterium (assembly GCA_049593215.1). Lineage (GTDB taxonomy): Bacteria > Acidobacteriota > Blastocatellia > Pyrinomonadales > Pyrinomonadaceae > JBAWGU01. The sequence goes on along the minus strand of JBAWGU010000130.1, from coordinate 3,642 downwards.
TGACAAGCACGCGCTCGTTATTTTCTGCGCGCAGGCGACACTCTTCGAGAAGATCGTCAATCTGTCCTTTGACAGGGCGCACGTCAACTACAGGGTCTGTCAAACCTGTCGGGCGAATAATCTGCTCAACGACTTCGCCGCCAGCTTTCGTCAACTCATAAGGGCCGGGCGTGGCTGAGACGTAAATTGCCTGTCCTATTTTTTCTTCAAACTCCTGGAAATTTAGCGGGCGATTGTCCATCGCAGACGGAAGACGAAAGCCGTACTCGACGAGCGTTCGTTTACGCGACTGGTCGCCGTTGAACATGCCGCGAATTTGCGGCATCGTCTGGTGCGATTCATCTATCACCATGATCGTGTCGCGCGGAAGATAATGCAGAAGCGTCGGCGGCGGCTCGCCCGGATTCTTGCCTGTCAGGTGGCGCGAATAGTTTTCGATGCCGCGACAAAATCCCATCTCCTTAATCATCTCAAGATCGTACATCGTGCGTTGATGAAGACGCTGCGCTTCGACAAGTTTTCCTTCGGCAATCAGCTTCGGCTCCCACCAGTCAAGCTCTTCACGAATAGTTTTAATCGCGCGCTTGATGGTGCTCTTGGGCATCACGTAGTGAGACTTCGGATAAATCGGAAGACGCGAGGTGTGCTTGTGCAGGACTTCGCCGAGCAGTGGGTCAATGGTCGAGATGGAATCAATCTCGTCGCCCCAGAGTTCGATGCGATAAGCCTGATCCTGATAGCTCGGATAAATCTCAACGACATCGCCGCGCACGCGGAAAGAGCCACGGTCAAACTCAACGTCCGAGCGTTCGTATTGCAACTCTACGAGCTTTTGCAGCAGCGCGTCGCGGCCCATCTTTGCGCCGGGTTCGAGAAAGAGGAGCATCCCGTAGTAAGCGTCAGGGTCGCCGAGGCCGTAGATGCAGGAGACGCTGGCGACGACTATCACGTCGCGGCGTTCAAAGAGCGCACGCGTCGCGGACATACGCAGGCGATCAATCTCTTCGTTAATCGTCGCCTCTTTTTCGATGTAAGTGTCAGAGGCCGGAACGTAAGCTTCCGGCTGATAGTAGTCGTAGTAAGAGACGAAATACTCTACGGAGTTTTCGGGAAAGAGCGTCTTGAATTCTTGATAAAGCTGCGCGGCAAGAGTCTTGTTGTGCGCAAGCACAAGCGCAGGGCGTTGCGTGCGTTGAATGACGCTGGCGACTGTAAAGGTTTTGCCGCTCCCGGTGATGCCGAGCAGCACCTGATCCTTCGCACCCTCATTCAATCCGCGCACAAGCGCATCAATGGCCTGCGGCTGGTCCCCTTGCGGTTCGTATTCTGACTTAAGATTGAAACCCATGGGTAAATAGTAAATGGTAAATGGTAAATGGACAAACCACCTCTATCCATTCGCCATTCGCTATTCACAATTTACTTCTGAGATGATGGGAAAGGCCCGTGATGAGGCGACCGATTCGCTCAAGTGCTGTTCGCAATTCCAGAAAACGATGTTCATTAAGATAGCCGAGTTTATGGGCGATGATAAGCTCTGTCTCTAACTCGCTGGCCGAACCTTGAGCATTAGAGAGAAAGTGAGCGAACTCCTTTGGAGACTGACGCCCTGCTCCTTCAGCTATGTTAGCAGGAATAGAAACCGCAGCACGTCTAATCTGCGAAGTGAGGCCAAATTTTTCCTCTTTTGGGAATGACTCTGTTGCCTTGTAAACGTCAACCACAAAATCTAAAGCTTTTCTCCAAGCTTCTAAATTCTCGTGAGGTCGCATGACGTTCGTTCCTTCCATTTACCATTTACCGCTTTTAGACCGTTGAGTTCGTGTCTGAAGACTGGCTGCTGTTTTGATAAATGGCTTCCATCACGGCGGAGCGCACCTCTGTCGGGAGCGAGCCGCGCACGGCGAGGCGGCGGAAGGCTGGCAGGACTTCCTGTTGACCGCTTAAGGCGAGCAGCTTGACGACGGCGAGGCGCACTTCGTTGTTCGGATGCTCTTCGATGGCGCGCAGGAGCGGTTGAACCTCGCCAGCCTTTGACATCAGGAAGAGCAGAGAGAATGCGTCGTAAGTCTTCTCGCGGCTTTCGCCTGTGAGATTTGAGATGGCTTCGCGCGCGAGGCCCGATGAGGCGAGGGCCGCGCCGATGTTGCGGCGACGCTCAGGCGGAGCTTCGCGCAGAGCGCGTGTGAAAGACTGCGCGCGATCAGGATTAAAGTCGTAGAGCGAATGCGCCGCCGCGTTACGAACCTCTTGCGAAGGATCGTCAAAGGCCGCGCTGATCTCGCGGAACGAATCGTCGTTGCCCACACGCGAGAGGGACATCACGGCTTCGGCTCGCTCGCTCGCCTCTTCACTGCTGAGGCGGCGCAAGACGTTTAGCGGAATGGCTGAAAGGTCTTCTTCAATCTCTGCGTCAACAAGAGTGGCATGTTCTTCCGCGACCTCCATGCCGAGCGGCTCAAGCAGAGAGGGAGAAGTTTCTGCGAGAGCGATACCTTCATCTGCGTTCGCAGAGACGGTTGGCTCTTCAACTCTCTGCGACTCGCTCATGTCAACATCGAACCAATCGCTCGCAACCGCTTCGTTACGCTCGATCAAAGGCTCTTCATGCGCGGCCTGTGGCTGTTGCTCTGCCTGAGTCTCTTTGAGCATATCCTGCCACTCGGCAGGGAATCCCGTCTCGGCAGCGACATCTTCAAACGTCAGAGGCTCCGTGACCTTCTCAGCCTGCGCGCGCGCGACTCTTTCAGCCTCCGCGCGCTGTTGTGCTTCCGCTTCGAGACGCACGCGCTCTGCATCTTCCGCACGCCTGCGCTCCTCTTCCTCTGCACGCTGTTGAGCTTCTTCCGCCAGACGCGCAGCTTCGCGCTCCTGTTCGAGTCTGGCTTCTTCGGCAAGCCTCGCCTCCTCAGCAACACGCGCTTCCTCTGCCCGACGTGCTTCTTCTTCAGCACGCAGACGCTCCTCTTCGCGTTGGCGCGCAGCAGCTTCCTCTGCAACTCTGGCTTCTTCTGCAAGGCGCGCTTCTTCCGCAACTCTTGCTTGTTCAGCGATTCTTGCTTCTTCTGCGAGCCGCGCTTCCTCTGCTAAACGCGCTTCCTCCTGACGACGAGCTTCCTCTTCCTCAACGCGTCTGCGCTCTTCCGCTTCCGCAGCAAGGCGCGCTTCCTCTGCAACTCTGGCCTCTTCCGCTAATCTCGCTTCTTCTGCAAGACGTGCCTCTTCCGCAAGACGCGCTTCTTCTGCGAGGCGTGCTTCTTCAGCAAGTCTGACTTGTTCAGCCTGTCGTGCTTCTTCCTCCGCGCGTAGTCTTGCAGCCTCTTCTTCTGCGCGAAGACGAGCCTCTTCCTCTGCGCGCTGTCTGGCTTCTTCCTCTGCGCGTTTGCGCGCGGCTTCTTCTTCGGCTAAGCGCGCGGCTTCAGCTTCCTGTCGCTGGCGCTCCGCTTCTGCGAGGCGCGCTTGTTCTGCGCGATGGGCCTCTTCTTCAGCTTTAAGGCGTGCCTCTTCTTCTTCCGCGCGTCGGCGCGCTTCCTCTTCGGCGCGTCGCTGCGCTTCTCTTACTTCAGCCAGACGACGTGCGGCCTCTTCCGCACGCACTCGCGCTCGCTCTTCTTCCTCGCGCCGCCGTGCTTCGTTCTGTGC
>JBAWGU010000129.1:0-2669 GCA_049593215.1 Pyrinomonadaceae bacterium | reverse complement strand
AAACTGTATTAACGGAGCAGTTGTTCCTTTGCAGTGTTGATGTCTGAACGAAGCAGGAAGTTCAGAGCTATGAAAATCAGAATCACGAGAAGGACGACAACGCCGCTCCCGATTTTGAGCCAGAGCGGAACGCCCGGGTCTTTCGGCGGGGTGGGCTGATCCATCACTTTCCAGTGCGGAGACAACTCGCCTTCGTGCAGGCGTCCGACTTTCCGCAGCGCATCGGCCACGCCCGCGATGACGCCTTTCAGTTGGTCCTCCAGATAAACCTTGTACTTGCCTTTGTAGCCGAGCAACATGCAGACGTAATAGACTTCGATGACATCGGCTTCGGCCTCAGCATTTGCCATCATCTTTTCCAGCCGCTCGAAATATTTTACGCCCGCCAGATGCTCGCCGAAATGTTTAAGCTGAAGCGGCTGCTTTTCCCACTGTTCGCGCAGAGGAAAGTCTCTGGTCAACACGGTCTCGTCAGTGAAGGCGACGAGCGCAAACTTTGCGTTCTGCACCTGCTCAGGGTTGTAGCGCAGGGTGGCCGCGCGCTGCTCCATCTCTTCGAGCAAACGACCAAACATCGGCTGCAAGTCGTTTGACGGCGCAATCAATCCCGCCTGCAACTTCAAGACAAGCTCAAGCACAGGCCCGCACAGGCTCACCAGATCGTTGCCGGTGCGCGTGCGCCTTCTCACCACGTTGGCCTGTTGTTCTGCGACTGCCATTGGTTAGTAAATGGTAAATGGTAAATAGTAAATGGTCGAAGACGTTTTTTTGTCTATTCACCATTTACCATTTACTATTTACCGTCTTTTAGGGTTTGACCGCGTACATTTCAATTTTGTCGTCAGTAAATTCTTCCGGGACATAAACGGCCAGCGTCTTTGAGCCGCGAATGCGGTCCCAGTAGAGGCCGATGCTGTCGAGGGCGAAATAGTGAAAGCCTACGCGTGTCGGGATGGGCGCGGGCGGGGGCGATGCGTGGCGGATGGTGACGCCGGGCAGAGCCGAACCGATGACCACATCAATCGTGTCTTTTGAAGCAATCTTGATGACGCGCGGCACACGCTCGATCAACTGGCTCTCAGGAATATTCGCGCGCAAGCCGAAATAGAATGCCGCATCCTGCAACAACCGCTCGTCCTGCACGCGCCCCACGTAGATTGATTCGCGCGTCTTCTCAAGCGGAATCGGCACGCAGCGCGTCGGGATGACAAGCTCAAGCAGGTCGCGTATCTCGGTTGAGAGTTGATTGAAAGTTCCGTAGAGGTCCGTGTGCTCGTAGCGCACGATGTCTTTCGGATGACGGTCTGTCGTGAAGGTTATCAGCTTGCCGCATAGCTCTGCCATCTCCGTGTAGAGTCTTTCGGGATGGACCAGAGGCGTGCGGAAGAGATGCGCGAGCGTCGGGATAGAATTGTTGACCGTGTGCAGAAGCCAGAAGACCGCAACCTCTGAGGTTGTAAAATCTGCGAGCGTGTTGGCGCGCTGCCGCTTCTGTTCGCCGAGCGAGCTACTCTTGGTGATGAGAATTTCGACAATCTGGCGCAGCATGTTGACGAGCCACGGGGATGCGCCGACGTTGAGAGCTGGCGGGATGAAATTTTCCGAGAGCGTTAATTGTCCCGTCGTCGTCCGCTCAAGCTCTGCGATTTTGATGGAAGCGTAGCCGTCAAGCACTTCATCTTCAAAGAGTACGCGGAGGTTGGCGCGAGCATAGGCGAGTTGCTGATTGTTGTCGCCGGTCGTTTCGTCGGGCGCAGAGCCTGCATCCTGCCAGTAGCGCAGGTTGATGTTTGCCTCGCCGCCGTTCATCTGGAAGTTTGCCGCGCCATCGCGCCTTGCAGGAATTGCCAGATAGACTTCGAGGCGTTCGGCGTCAGGGCTGAAGTGTCCTTCGACGGGTCTGGGGTCCGGCGCGGGGTCCGGCTGCGGGACGTTGATTAAAAGACCGTCGGGCATCACGATGCGGCAACGCACGATGTCGAAGAAACCGTTGGCGATGGATTCACGATTGATTTGCAGATCGAGTATGCCCCACTCGTAAGGGGCAAGCGAAGAGAGGCGCGCATTGAGCAGCTCTTCGTGATAGTTGTCCCACTGTTGAAAGTGGTGCGGGGAAAGAAGCATCCCCTCGTTCCAGACGATCTTGCGATACCGGCTCATAGGTTGAAAGAGAGTCTCACGCGCCTACTTATGATTTTAACTGAATTGGTTTGCTCCGTTCAAAAGCTCTCGTCCAAACGCGCGCCCGGTTCCGGCTTCGCGGCGCAGTTTCTCATGGAGCAAAAGGAAAGACCATGACAAATGGAAGAGGAGCTTCTTGTTGACCAATGGAAACGTCATCAATGGCACGGTAGGGACATGCCAGAAATTAGCTACACACAGAATTTCAAACCGGAACTTTCAATGATTTTGGTCTGATAGATTTGATTTGTCAACATGGAAGCGAAAAATGTCTGACTTAGCAGCTAAAATCCGAGAGGCTCTGCGTCCACGCCGAACTTGTGCGGGTCTTGCGCGATGACGCCGATGGCTAGAAAGCGCAGGACCAGTTCGTAGGAGCGCGGGCTGAGGCGTTGATGGTCTCGCAAGTACCAGACGGTGCGGATGGTGGCGGGGCTTTCGGGCTGTCGTTTGGCTAACTCGATGACGGTTGTCTGCAAGGGATGAGT
>JBAWGU010000128.1:0-3026 GCA_049593215.1 Pyrinomonadaceae bacterium | reverse complement strand
CGCTTCCTCTGCGCGCCTGCTCTCTGCGCCTCTGCGGTGAGCCTCAACTTTGCTACTACTCATCTTCAAATTGACCCACTACCAATCGCGGGTTGTTCACTTGAAACTGAAAAGCGGCGAGATGCTTATTTTTGCACCTCGCCGCTCTTCTCTTCTTAACCATCAAGCCTTAGAAATCAAACTTGACTGCTAACTGAAATTCGCGCGACGGGAAGAACGTGCGCGGCAGGCCAAACGTGAGAGTTCCGGTCGGGATGGTGAACACGTTGGCGGCGGTGAAGCCTGAATACTTGCTGATGTTGGGCGCAAGGACGTTGGTGCGATTGGCGAGATTGAATCCTTCGCCAATGAGGCGCAGGCGCATCTTCTCCCCAAACCTGATGGTGCGCGTGATACGCATGTCGCTTTGCCAGAAAGCCCGCGTGCGAAACTGATTTCTTACAGTGCCCGGAGCGCGATCATTAAAACGGTTTCCATCAAGATTCAAGTCTGCTCCGACAGTGGCCGTGTAAGGCACGCCGGAGTTGATCTGCGTGATGCTGGAGAAGGTGTAATCGCTCAGGAGCGCACGCAGGATTTTGTTATCTGACTTCTTGAAGGTTCCGAATTCACGGACAGAGCTGAAGACGAAGCGGTGCGGAATGTCCACATCAGCCGTTCCGTAATCGTCGCGTATGTTGAGTTGATTAAAGACGATCTTCGCATCGTCTCCGGCGTTGCCGGGAACAACGGATGTTTGATCCGGCCTGTCATCCTTCGCCTTTGAGATGGTGTAAGACGCTAGGAACTGCCACCCCTTAGCGAAGCGACGCTGAACTTGAATAGCCACTGCGTTGTAGCGCGAGCTGCCTGTGCTCTCAAAGAGATTAATGCGGCTGTAGCCGGGCACGGGTCTCGGAAGGGTGAAGCGCGGGACTTGAAATGTCTGCGCGCTGGTGGGGTCTGTAAAAGTCACCAGCGTTGTCGCGGGCAGATTGATGTCGCGCGTGCGCGAGAGATGAACGCCACGGAAGAACATATAGGTCACAGAGAGACTTGTGTTCTTGATGATTTCCCGCTCGTAACCCAGTCGCCCCTGTTGCACGTAAGGCTGCGCGTAGTCTGTCGAAAAAAGATAGATGCTGATCGGCGATGCGCCAACGGTGGGCGCGGCTGTTAAGACGTTCGGATAGACTAGGCCGAGCGCGGTAAGCTGCGCGGCATTCAGGCTAAAGTTTTTGACGCTGATGCCATTCTGCGAATGCGCCGTGCCGAGCATGATGCCTGTGGTGCGACCGTAGTAAATGCCGTAGCCTCCGCGCAGCGTGGACTTTTCATCAAAGGCGTAGCTGAAGCCCACACGCGGCGCGATGTTGTTCGTGTCCGAAGGCTGCGTGCTCGTATCCAGCCCTCTGCTGATGAGATTCGGATCGGGGTTGCGTACAGGAGGAGCGGCAAGAGTCTCAACGTCGTAGCGCACGCCAGCATTGATCGTGAGCTTTGGCGTGAAGCGAAAATCGTCCTGCAAGAAGAAGGCATAGTCGCTGAGGTCTGGATTCGTCGTTGCGCCGGTCGTTCCTGTCCCGGCGAAAGCCTGCTGGAAGCCGGACGGTTTGTTGTCACGGAAATCATTGTAGTTGTTGAAGGTGTATTGACCGTTAAAGAAGCCCGGAAAGAAGTTCAGGATGCGGTCAAAGTTGAAATCAATTCCCGTCTTGATGCTGTGGCGACCCGTGATGTAGAGCACGTTGTCAACGACTTGCGCGCGGCGGATAGTGGTCTCGCGCGGGCTGAAGTTGTTGCGACCGATGTTGAGGAAAGTTCCTGTGGTGCCCGTCACAACAGTTCCGATGCGCGCTTCGGGCTGGTCCGAGTTGGCTTCGCCCGGCTCTGCGTCACGCGCCACCTGAAAGCGAAATTCGTTGACGAGCTTTTGCGTCAAAGTGCTGGTCAGCGTGCCGGAGAAAGTGGTCGTCGTGGCGATGCTGCTGCCCGTATGCTCAAGGACGCTCTGCGGGCCTGTGCTCTCGTTGTTCGCGCCTGTGAAATTCTGGCGGTTGAAGCGCAGAGAGAGTTGATTCTTGTTGTTGAGACTGATGTCGCCCTTCACCATGTAAACATCCTGATCGCGACCGATGGGATAGGTGGTCAATTTCGGCGAGAGAGTGCTCTGCACGCTCGCGGGCGCGCTCAAGAGGTTCGGCGCGTCAATCGGATTCGTCAGGTTCTGTCGCTGCCCGTCGTAGGTGAAGAAGAAGAAGGCGCGATTCCTGACGATTGGTCCACCAATGCGCCCGCCGAACTGGTTGATCTGCTGCGGAGTGCGCTTGTTGGGCAGAGCGCGCGTCGCCTGACTCGTCTTTGTCGCCGTCGGATTGGCGTTCAAAGATTCATCGCGGAAATATTCAAACGCGCCGCCATGAAAATCGTTTGTGCCGCTCTTGGTGACGACGTTGATGATGGCGCCGCCGGAGCGACCGAACTCTGCGGAGAATCCGTTCTGGTTGACCTGAAACTCCTGCACAGATTCTTCAGAGAATTGATACGGGGGCCGCACGCCTGTGCGCCCGAACGCCTGCCCGAAGAAAGTGTTGTTGTTGTCAACGCCGTCAACCTGTAGGTTGTTGAGCGTGCCCTTCTGCCCGCCGACAGAGAGGTCGCCCTGCCGCGTCGGGTCGCGTATGACGCCGGGCGTGAGCGTGGCAAAGTCCAGATAGTTGCGCCCGTTGACGGGAAGATTTTCGATGGCTCGCGTGTTGACTGTGGTAGAGATTGAGGTGCGTGAGGTCTCTACGACGGGGGCTTCGCCCGTGATGGTGACGGACTCGCTCGCGCCGCCCACGGAGAGTTTCACTTCGAGCGGCGTCAACCCGCCGACCGTCACAGACACATCTCGCAACTCCGTCTGCGCGAACCCCTGCCCTGTGGCGCGCACGGTGTAGCTGCCGGGCGGGAGCAGAATCAGACGATAATTACCTTCATCGTCGGAGGTCGCATTTTTCTCAAGGCCCGTCGCCTGATTCGTCGCCGTGACGGAAGCATTGGGC
>JBAWGU010000127.1:0-3902 GCA_049593215.1 Pyrinomonadaceae bacterium | reverse complement strand
AGGAAGAAAACGGCGAGCAGTTAACTGCTTGCCGTTTCTCTTTTGCTTATCTCGTAGCAGTCTGCGCCGCGTCGCGCGCGAGCATGGCTGCGCCGATTGAAACGGCGTCTGTGCCGAGCGCGGCGGTAACTATTTGTGTGGCTTCAAAGCAGGGTTGAAAGGCGCGGCGGCGAGCCTCGCTGATGATTGGATTGAGAATCAAATCTCCGGCTTCCATCACACCGCCACCGAGGACGATGCGTTCCATGTTCAAAAGATTGATGACGGAGGCGACTGCCGCGCCGATGTACTTGCCTGTGCGCTCGATCATCATCAAAGAGAAATCGTCGCCGTTTAAGGCTTCGCGCGCCATGTCTGCGGCTGTGAAATCTTTGTTAATCGCCAGCGTCGAGAGCGAAGAGGTCGAATCACGATAGAGCCGCTCTTTCGCGCGGCGCACGATGTTGGGCGCAGAGGCGACGGTTTCAAGACAGCCTGTGTTGCCGCACGCGCACTCAATGCCTTCCGTGTCAATCGTGATGTGCCCGAACTCTCCTGCGAAACCCGAAGCTCCGAGCCACAGCTTTCCATCAAGAATGATTGCGCCGCCGATGCCCATCCCGATAGTCACGTAAAACATGTCGCGGCTGCCGCGTCCCGCTCCCACCTTATACTCACCATACGCGGCGGCGTTAGCATCGTTCTCAAGCTCAAAGCGAAATCCCGTCGCCTTCATCAATTCCGCATGAATGTCTCCGCGCACGAGGGAAGGAAGGTCTGTCGAGACGAGCACGCGATCCGTCTGGCGATTGACGAGGCCGGGGATGCCGACGCCGATTGAGCCGATGTCAGGCGAGATGTCACGCAGCTCCGAGACGACGCGCACAACCTGCGCGACTACGCCTTCGCGTTCGAGCGCGGCTTCGCGCCGCTCAATCATCCGGCCTTCCGCGCTCACGAGAGCAGCGCGAAGCACAGGACCGGAGAGGTCTATGCCGATAAAATTCGTCTCTGATTGAACGGGCTTCGTCATCACAAGCGTGGCCTTCCAAACGGCACACCGGAAAAATTTGCAGGGCAGGAAGGTGCTCGCATTTTAAGGAAACGAGATAGGGACTGTCAAACAAGGCTCTCTGCGTGTAGAATGAGGGCGATTCGGATTTGCTAAAAATAAATTAACAGGGATGGACAGGATATACAGGATGGAAAGAAAGTAAAAGCCATTGCTTTTTACTCATCGTTCATCATTTCTTTATCCTGTCTATCCTGTCCATCCCTGTTAATTCTTAATTCACGAATCTAAGCAATGAACATTCGCACTATATTGTTGCCGACGGATTTCAGCGAGTGCGCGAGCTTTGCGCTCTCTTACGCCACATCTCTGGCGCGGCAGTTTGGAGCGCGCATCATCTGCGTGCATGTGATAGAGCCTGTTGTGCCCGCCGTCGGCTACACAGGAATCACAGAGCCTCTGCCTGTGGCGGACATCAGCGAGCAGTTGGAAGATTCCGCCGAGCGCGAGTTGCCGAAAGTCGCGGAGCATGAAGAATGCGCGGGCCTCGATATTGAAGAAGTGATCGTGCATGGTGATTCGGCATCGGAGATTGTGCGAGTCGCCGGGGAGCGCGGCGTTGATCTAATTGTCATCGCATCGCACGGACGCACAGGATTGGGACGCATCCTCTTTGGCTCAACTGCCGAAGCAGTTGTCCGCCACGCGCCCTGCCCCGTGCTCGTCGTCAAAAAGAATGAAAGTAGTCAGTAATCAGTAGTCAGTAGTCAGTAGAAGAATGATGAGAAGATTGCTAACGAAGATGAGCGCGGCTCTCATCATCTCTCAACCAATCTACTGACTACTAACTACTGACTACTGACTACTGATTTTTATGGATAGTCATCCCTTTTACGAGCTGATCGGGAATTACGGGCTGATTGCAGTCTTCTTCCTCGTCATGATTGAGGGAGACATCACGCTTTTGCTGGCGGGTGTACTGGCCCATAGCGGCTTTTTTGGCGAAGATCGCTCTTACGCTTTTATTCAAGTCCTTTGCGTGGGAACGCTCGGTGGTGTGGCGAGCGATCAGATGGCTTACGCGGTCGGGCGCGGGTTTGGCAAGAGCGTGCGCGATTTTCGTTTCTATCGCGCGGTGAGTCCACGCATCGAACGCCTGACGGAAAAGTTCGGGCCGCTTTCGATCTTTCTTTCAAAATTCATTTACGGTCTGCGCTGGGCCTCTTGTGTCTTCTACGGCGTCGGGCGGATGCGCTACTGGCGACGCTTTCTGCCGCTCACGTTTGCAAGCTGCTTCGCGTGGGTGTTAACTCTCAACGCGGCGGGCTATTTCTTCAGCGGCGCGATCACGAATCTGATTGGCGACTATCATCGGATAGGCTTCTACCTGCTCATCATACTCGTGCTTGGCATCACGGCTTTTTACCTCGCCGAACGATTCTGGCTCGCCAAAAAAGTTGAAGAGGCAGACCCCGAACGCTTGCAGGAATTTGAGCAGGAGGCGAAAGAGAAACTGCAAGAGCTACAGGATCGCATACACTTCAAACCGCATCCGCGCCGCAAAGATCTGCCGAGCAGGCGGCAGCGTCGCGCACAAAGGCGCGGCTCGGCAAGAGGCGATTAAACGAAAGGCAGAAAGCAGAAATGACGAAAAGCTGTCCGTAGTCAGTGGTCCGTTGTCAGTTGTTTTGAGTGTTAGCAGCGTTGAATGCTTTATCTTCAGGAATCAACTCGCTAAACACAAACAACGGACCACTGACTACGGACAACGGACATCTTTTAGCTCATCGTTCATCATTATGATAATTGAATCATCCGCACCGACACGGGTTGATCTGGCCGGTGGAACAATTGATATTTGGCCTCTTTATCTTTTTCATTCGGGCGCGGCGACCGTCAACTTCGCCGTTGACCTGCGAGCGAGCTGCCGCATCGAGACGAGAGACGACGGGCGCATCATCCTCGAATCGCGCGACCTCAAAGTTGCCTTCGACACTGAGCTTGCGGCGATTGAAGATTTAGTGCGCGAGCAGCGTCTGGAGCTTATTTCAAAACTCGTTCATTTCTTCAAGCCGACCACAGGCTTTCATCTCACAGCCAACAGCGAAGCTCCCGCCGGAGCCGGACTCGCAGGCTCAAGTGCGCTCAACATCGCCTGCATCGGCGCGCTCAACGCCCTCGTCGGCAATCGTTACGACCAGCACAAATTCATCACCATCGCCGCCAACGTCGAGACCACAGTGATTCGCGTTCCGGCGGGCTTTCAAGACTATTATCCGGCCCTTCACGGCTCGACCGCCTGTCTGCACTTTCGCCCGGACGGGATCGTGCGCGAAGCTTTAGAGATTGATGAGAAGACTCTGCAAGAACGCATCGTGGTCTGCTACACGGGCGAGCCGCGCCTTTCGGGAACGAACAACTGGGACATCATGAAGCGGCACATAGACGGCGACTCAACGCTCTTTGAACTCTTCGACACCATCCGCGACTCCGCTTTGCGTATGCGTACTGCGCTCATCGAGAATGATTGGAACGAAGTGAGAGAGACGATGCACGCGGCCTACCCGAATCGCAAACGGCTCTCGCCCGGCGTGACGACGCCGCACATGGACATGCTGGTTGAGAAAGCTTTAGAGAGCGGCGCGCAGGCAGTCAAGGTCTGCGGCGCGGGCGGCGGCGGTTGCATCGCATTCCTTTGCGCGGAAGGTCGCCGACAGGAGCTTGAGCGCGCACTCGATGAAGAAGAAGGCGTGCAGGTTCTCAACTGGAAACTTGCGCGCGAAGGCTTGGTTGTGCGCATAAGCTAAAGACTTTCAGAATGCTGTAATGGTAGAAGCGGTTTCTCGCAAAGACGCAAAGAAAATAAGAACCAAAGAGGAAGAAGCAGCATTCCATTCCTTTGGTCTTTCTT
>JBAWGU010000126.1:0-2313 GCA_049593215.1 Pyrinomonadaceae bacterium | reverse complement strand
TTCTGAGTCTCATCATTCCCGGCGTCGGGCAACTCTACAACGGTAGAATCCTGACGGGCATATTGTGGCTGCTCCTGACGCCCGGCTTCTGGATTGGCACGGGCGGCACGCTCGGCTGGGTTTGCCACATCATCGCCGCGTGGTGCGCCTACAGCTACGCCAAAGACCATCCCGTGAGAACGTAAAGCAAGTAAAAAGTAAAAAGGTAAAAGGTAAAAGTGCGGGGAAGCCAACTTTTTGAAAAGTGGTTTCCCCTGACTTTTGCCTTTTACCTTTTGCCTTTTGCCTTCTTTAGCTTATGCTTGGCTTCAAAAAAGGAGAAGCCCTGTGAGCCGTAGCCCTGTCAGCCAGACGGAAAGTTCTGGCGAATATCAATCTCTTTTTGAGGATGCGCTCCGTCGCGTGGAGCGCGAGCAGATAGTCAGGCGCATCTGGTCCAAAGATGCCGCGCTCTGGAAAGAGGAAGAGGCGCATCAGAAGATCATACGCAACTCGCTCGGCTGGTTGACCGTCGCGCGAGAGATGAGCGCGCATGTGGGAGAGCTTGAGAGTTTCGCTGATGAGATTCGGGAGAGTGGCTTTACACACTTGATGCTGCTCGGCATGGGCGGCTCAAGCCTTTGCCCGGAAGTCTTTCGCCGCACCTTCGGACAGCGCGAAGGTTTTCCGCAACTTCACGTCCTAGACACCACAGACCCCGACACCATCGCTGCCTTTGAGAAAGAGATTGATCTTGAGCGCACGCTCTTTATCGTCTCTTCAAAATCCGGCACGACGATTGAGCCGCTCTCCTTCTACAAATATTTCTTTGAGCGCGTCAGGCAGTTGAAAGGCGAGCGCGCGGGCGAAAACTTTATTGCCATCACAGACCCCGGCACGCTCATGAATCGTCAGGCTGAAGCGGCAGGTTTCAGAAAAATCTTTCTCAACCCGGCAGACATCGGTGGTCGCTACTCCGCGCTCTCCTTTTTCGGTCTAGTGCCTGCGGCGTTGATGGGCCTCGATGTCAGCGAGCTTCTCACGCGCGCCGTTGCAGCCGTTGATGCGTGCGCAAACGAGAGCAATGCGGAAGAGAATCCCGGCGTGAGGCTTGGCGCATTGTTGGGCGCGCTCGCGCTTGAAGGGCGCGACAAGTTGACGCTTGTGGCAGGCGGAGAGCTTGCTTCGCTCGGCCTCTGGATCGAGCAACTTGTCGCGGAGAGTACAGGCAAAGAGGGCAAAGGCATCGTCCCCATCGCGGGCGAGCCTCTCGCCGCGCCCGAAGCTTACGGCGATGATCGCCTCTTCGTCCTGATTCACACAGGCGATTCGGAAGAAGAGTTAGAAAGAAAGGCGCGCGCTCTTGAATCTGCGGGCCACCCGCTTGTGCGCCGCAGGCTAGGCGATGCACTTGATCTCTGCGCGGAGTTTTTTATCTGGGAATTTGCAACGGCTATCGCCGGAGCTTTCCTTAAAATTAATCCTTTCGATCAACCAAACGTGCAGGAGAGCAAAGACAACACCAACAAATTTCTGGGCGAGTTCAAACAAAACGGCACGTTGCCTCAGCCGCAAGCCTTAGCAGAAGACGGGGAGCTGAGAGTTTACAGCACGAAGTCGGCAGAATCTTCAACAGCAACGCCTTCATCAAACATCAACCCCGCATCCGTCATCACCGAACACATCGGCAACATCAAGACGGGCGACTACGTTGCACTCCTCGCCTACATTCAGGAAACGGATGAACACGACGCGCTGCTGCAAGCGATTCGCACGCACCTGCGCGACCGCTTGCGCGTTGCGACCACGACAGGCTACGGCCCGCGCTTCCTGCACTCCACAGGGCAGCTACACAAAGGCGGCCCCGATAGCGGCGTCTTCATCCAACTCACAGACGACGACACTGTTGACAGAGAGATTCCCGGCGAGCCTTATACATTCAGCACGCTCAAACAGGCTCAGGCTCTCGGAGATTTTTCATCGCTTGAGAGCCACAGCCGTCGCGCTCTACGTGTTCATCTTGGAAGCAATGCGGAAGCAGGTTTGAGAAAGCTATACGACATTGTGCGCGAAGCAACTAACAAGAAATGATCTGGTATCTGTAGGGGCAGAGGACTTACCCTCTGCCCGTCTTTTATTGAAAGAAGAATTCAAACAGGATGGACAGGATAGGCAGGATAAAAGAGATTGATTCATTTCTTCGTTTGTTCATTGAATCAATGAGTCAATGAGCTAATGAGTCAATCCTTTTCTTCATCCTGTCTATCCTGTGCATCCTGTTAATTTATTGTTTGAGCAACAGACGGGCAGGGACAAGCCCCGCCCCTACTGTTT
>JBAWGU010000125.1:0-2852 GCA_049593215.1 Pyrinomonadaceae bacterium | reverse complement strand
GTTGAAGCCGCGCCGCGCTGCGACAGCGAAGATGAAGGTCTGCACGGCGTCGAGCAGGCTTGGGCCGTAGCGGTCAACGCGCACGCGCGTGTTCATGTCCGCGACGAGTCCTTCGGGCAGCTCGGTCACGAGAGATTTGCTGACCTGCGTAAAGGTCTTGCCGTCTTCGGTGGCGACGAGCATGAGCAGGCCGCGTTTCCTGCCCGTGCCTGTAACGACTCCCCAGCCGCGCGCGAGCGTCTGTGAATAGTCGAAGATGTCCCTGCCGTTCGTCGTCTTCACAGTCGCCAGCACAAACTGAATGTCTGCGCGCTGCTTCAGGTTCGTGAGAATGTTTTCGAGCTTCTGTTTCGTCTCCGCATCAAGCGCGCCTGCCATATCGTTGACATAGCCTGCACGTTGCGGAAGCGACGTGTCGTTGGATTGAGCACGCACCGTAGTCATGCTCATAGAGAAGATGAAAGCGGATACGGCGAGCAGAAGCTTTGCGCGCCTCTTCATTTTTAGTAGGTTACTCATAATCATTACCAGCATCGCCTTCCGTCTTTAAGTGAATGATGAAGGCGATGCTCCTTAAAATTTATGTTATGCGCGCATCATTCATCAACGCTGCGCTGAGACATTCTTCAAGCCTTCCGTGAGAATGCGTCCGACTGCGTTGCTCGGTTTCTGTACGCGCAGCATCGCGGCGAGCGTCGGCGCAATGTCGGAAGGCGCGGCTGCTTCAATGTAACGTCCGCTCTTTGCACCGCCGCCCATGATGATAAGCGGGACGTGCGTGTCGTAAGAATAAGGCGAGCCGTGATCTGCGGGCGTCGTGATGCTGTTGCTGAAATTATTGAACGCATCGTAGATCAGAACCACGTCGCCGCTACGCGATGGATAGAAGCCGTGAAGGGCGCGGCGCGCGAGCGGGTCTGCGGGCGAGATTGCGCCCTGCTGCAACTGCGTGCGCGTGAAATAGCAGCGCACGCGCGGCACTGTCATCGCCGCATCGCCTGCGACCCGCTCAATCTCTTCTTCGTTGATGCCGTCTCTTCTGAGCGCAGTCGTGTTGAAATAAATATTGTTGTTGTAGTAAGTCGTGACGTAATCGGCGGTCGTGTCTTTCGATTCGCCTTTGCGCTGGTAACGCGCGGCTATCGCTGCTTTCACGACGCCGAGCACATCCGCTCTGGCGACGCGCCCGCCCGGAAGTTTTTCATCAACGGCGTGCTCAGGAATCGGCGCAACTCCGTGATCGGCTGTGAAGATGACGACTGTGTTTTGCAGGCCGATGCGCTTGTTGACGAAATCCAGCAGCGCACCTATCTGGCGATCAGTGCGCAAGGTGATGTCCATCATCTCCTGACTGTAAGGGCCGAAGCGATGACCGACATGATCGTTGGCAGAGAAGCTGAGCGTCAAAAGGTCCGTGTCTTCGTCTGCGCCAAGATTCTCGTTGACGATGGCCTGCTCTGTGAAGGCCAGCAGTATTTCGTTTGAGAACGGCGAATAGCTGAGTCCAAATTCATAATAATCTCTGCCGATGGCGTTTGCGCCGCCTGCGACGATGTGCGGAAACGTCACGCTGTCTTTAGGCTGATCTGTGTTCGGGTTTCTCTCAACCACTTCCCAGGGGGGCGAGTCAGGCCCCGCGTATTTCAGATATTCCGCTTCGGGCAAAAGGCGTGTCCATTCCTTGCGGAAAAACTGGTCTGCCATGTGCTGCTCGTTAAAGTGCGTGACCCACGCGGGCAGTTGCGTGAAGTAGTAAGTCGAAGAGACCATGCTGCCTTTTTGCCAGCCGAACCAGTAGGCGGCGTTCGCATGTCTGCCCGCAGGCAGAATCGCCGCGCGGTCCTTCTCAGAGATGCCTATAACTTTGGAACGCCCGTCCGTCGCAAGGCGCAACTCGTCGCCCAGAGTCGAAGCCATCAAGCGGTGCGGGCTTGCGCCTTTCTCATTCTCTGCGCCGCCGAGCAGCTTCGTCTTCTCATCTTCAACGCTCGTGACTGTCTTGCTTGATTCGTGCGTCGGCCACTCGTTGGCGATGATGCCTGTCTCTGCGGGCCACGCGCCCGTCATCAGAGTCGAATGGCCCGGCGCGGTGTAGGTTGGAATATGGTCGTAGTTGGCTTCGGTCCATGACGCGCCGTCGCGCATCAATCTTCCGAGACCGTTGGCAGAGAAAAGATTGCCGAAGCGTTCGAGATAGTCGTAGCGAAACTGGTCCACGACGATGAGCAGCACCAGACGTGGCCGCGCGCCCGCCTGTCTTTGAGCTGAAGGCTGCGCGCTTGAAGATGCTACGCTTCTCTGCGGCGCGCGACGCTGCTGCCCTCTAACCTGCTCACTCTGAAGTGAAGCGAAGACAATTAAAATCGAACAGAGAATCGCCACAGCAGCGCGATGCGAACGGCGTAGATGTTTGATGCGCATAGCTTTCCTAAACGTGTAGAATCGGATTAACTCTTTTCGGCGCATGGGAGAGTATCGAGCGGGCATGATAACATCAAAGATAAGGCAAAAGGAAAAAGGTAAAAGGCAAAAGTCAGGCTGAAACCAACTTAAGATTTACACTTTTTCTCTTCTTCACTTTTACCTTTTACCTTTTTAATTTTTCCTTTTTTGCGAGGTGCGTTTGAGCGAACTTGATGAAGCATGGGCTTTGGCTCTGGCGGAGGCTGAGCGAAGAGCGCGCGCTACGGGGCGCGGCGATGTCGCAGAGTATCTGGCCCTGCGCGCTTCAAACGATCAGGCGCGCACGACTGCGACGCAGTGGCTCTTCGCAACTTTCACGGCGTTAGCCGGTGAAGCCAATCGCGCGGGCGCGAGCGTCAGCATCACAAAGGAAGACGCGCACCGCTTTC
>JBAWGU010000124.1:0-2880 GCA_049593215.1 Pyrinomonadaceae bacterium | reverse complement strand
AGTCTATCTTGCCTACGACACCAGCCTGCGCCGCTCCGCCGCCTTGAAACTGCTCCCGCCAAAATTCACGGAGAACGAAGACCGCCTGCGCCGCTTCGAGCGTGAAGCCTGCGCCGCCTCCGCGCTCTCGCATCCGAACATCATCACCATCTATGAAATCGGGCATGAAGGCGACGCGCATTTCATGGCGATGGAGTATGTGCAGGGAGAGACATTGCGCCAGCGCATCAAGCTTGAACGGATGTCTGTCACGGACGCGCTCAATGTGGCTGTGCAGATTGCCGAAGCTCTCGTTTCCGCTCATGCGGCAGGCATCGTTCACCGCGACATCAAGCCTGAGAACATCATGATCAGGCCCGATGGTTACGTTAAAGTTTTAGACTTCGGATTGGTCAAGCTTAGCGAAAGAGACGCGGCCTCTGTGGACACGCAGGCTCCGACGATGCCGTTTGTGGATACGGACCCCGGCACGGTGATGGGCACGGCGCAGTATATGTCGCCTGAGCAGACGCGCGGCCTCACGGTTGACGCGCGCACGGACATTTGGAGTCTCGGCGTTGTGCTCTACGAGATGCTCACGGGCCAGACGCCTTTTAGCGGCTCGACGCCGAGCGATGTGATCGTCTCAATTCTCGATAGAGAGCCGCAGCCTCTCTCAACGGAAGCCGCAGAAGTGCCTGCCGAGCTTGAAAGGATTGTGCGCAAGGCTCTACGCAAGAATCGTGATGAGAGATACCAGACGGTCAAGGACATGGCTCTGGACCTCAAGAGCCTGAGAAGAGATTTGGAAGTCAGCTCCGAGATTGAGCGTTCGGCGGCTCCGACTCTGAGCGGGAGAGTCGCTGCGTTCAGGAGCGGCGCGCAGAAGAGCGTTGCGACAAACGAACGCTCTGCGCAACTGAACAGTAAAGTTGCAGAGGCGCGACAGACGGAGGCAGGGGCAAGGGCTGGCGCAGACCGCAGCCTGAAGATTCGTATTGGGATACTGCTTGCGCTCCTGCTCTTCGCGGCGGCTGGTTTTACTTTTGTCGCGTACAAATATTTCACAACCAGCCGAACTCAGTCGTTTGAACGCTTCCGCCGCATCAGCATGACCCGTCTCACTTCTAACGGTAATGCGCGGACGGCTGCGATTTCTCCTGACGGCAAATATGTTGTCTATGCGATGGAGGAGGCGGGAAAGCAGAGTCTCTGGATCAGGCAGGTGGCGATTGCAAGCAACGTCCGCCTTCTCCCCATCGCTGACGTAAAGTATCTGGCAGTGGCTTTTTCGGCGGACGGAAATTTCATCTATTACGCGGCGGCGGAGAAAGACAAGGTTCCGGCTGCTTATAGAATGCCTGTGCTTGGAGGCTCGCCGATACAGGTTATAGAAGAATTGAAAGCGCCCATCGGAGTTTCGCCCGACGATAAGAAACTTGCCTACGTGATTTATAACAATGACGAGACGGAAGCGACTCTGGCAATCAGGAACATTGACGGGACGGGCGAACAAAAGTTAATCACGCGCAAATCTCCGGCCTTCTTCGGCTGGCTTGTCTGGTCGCCCGATCAGCAATCAATCATCTGCAACACTCTCATCCCGGACCCTAACGCTCTTTCAATCTCCATCAGCGAGATACGTATCGCAGAGCGCACGGAGCGGCAGTTAGGCTCGCGCCGCTGGGTCTCAATGGGCCAGATCGCATGGCTGATGGACGGCAGCGCGTTAATCTTCACGGCTAAGGACCAGGAATCGCCGACAAGTCAAATCTGGGGCATCTCTTATCCTTCGGGCGAAGCGCGAAAGATTACGGACGATTCCAACAACTATGAGGGCGTGAGCCTGACAACGGACGCAAGCACGCTCGTCACCGTGCAGATTCAAAGACTCTCAAACGTCTGGCTCGCGCAACGGGGCGACACCAAACGCATCACGCAGATTACGCCCGGCGGAGGAAATTACTATGACCTCTCATGGACGCCCGGCGGCAAGATAGTCTACTCGTCTGACGCGAGCGGCAGCGCGGATGTCTGGGAGATGTCTGCGGACGGGACGGGCCAGAGACAGTTGACTGCGGGCGCAGGCCGCAACTATTCGCCCGTCGCTTCGCCCGACGGACGTTACATACTTTTTCATTCGAACCGCTCCGGCACATGGCAAATCTGGAGGATGAATGCGGACGGCAGTAATCCTAAACAGATGACGAACAACGCAGACAACAACTGGCCGCAGGTCACGCCCGACAGCCAGTGGGTGCTTTACGTGCATCAGGACACAAACGGCACGACGCTCTGGAAAATTCCGATTGAAGGCGGCACTCCCGCTCGGTTGACAGACAAGTGGTCCGAGCGCCTTTCCATTTCCCCCGATGGAAAATTGATCGCCTGCTGGCAAACCACAGACTCCATCCCGAACAGGCATTTGCAGATCGCCGTCCTCTCGTCTGCGGACAGCAGCGTCATCAAGTTATTCGATATGCCGACAACGGTGCGAGGCGGGTCGGACGGCGCAGTTCGCTGGACGCCCGACGGCCAGACTTTGACCTACATAGAAGATAAGGGGAACGGCTCGACTCTGATGGGCCAACCGCTTAAAGGCGGCGATGCAGTGCCTTTGACGGAATCTCCCGACGGTCAGATTTACGCTTTCGACTGGTCGCCCGACGGCAGATTAATCATCTCGCGCGGCATCATGACAACGGACGCAGTGCTAATCACGAGCCAGTAAGGTGTCGGCGCTGCCTGCTGCAAGCGTGCGAGATGGACTTGACGTTGTGTCTTGGTAGTCACGTAAAATCGCAAACAGTTAGTGGTTTAATTTGAAGATGAGTGGGAGAAAAGTTGAGATTCACCGCAGAGGCGCAGAGCAGGCGCGCAGAGTTTACGCAGAGAGATTGA
>JBAWGU010000123.1:0-2305 GCA_049593215.1 Pyrinomonadaceae bacterium | reverse complement strand
TCACCCGCCCGCTACCGCAGGCGGTTCTGACTGTCTCGCTCAGGGTTGGTGGGTGCATCCAATTGCAATCGGCTATATGTGGTTTCCCCTCACTTTTACCTTTTGCCTTTTTACTTTTGCCTTTCTTTCACCTTTTCCCCTTCTATTTATAGTCTGTGGCATTTATAATCGGAGACGAATGAGTCAGGAAATTAAACAAAAATTGCAGGGCGAGCTGGACGAGTTGGAGAGCGAGCTGCGCGTGCATCTGCCGAAGGAGATTAAGCGCGCACTTGAGTTCGGAGATTTAAGGGAGAACTCAGAGTATCGCGCCGCGCTTGATCGCCAGAACGTGGTCAAGGCGCGCATCGTTGAGCTTCGCCAGCGCATCAGCGAGATTGCCTCGATTGACATTTCAAAGATCTCACGCGACAAGGCGGGCTACGGCTCGACGCTCGTGCTCTACGACGGGGAGAAAGATGAAGAGATAACTTATCGCCTCGTCACACCGGAAGAGAGCGACCCGCAGGCTGGACTCATCTCAACGGTCTCGCCCGTCGGCAAGAGTTTAATGGGTAAAGAAGAGGGCGACGAAGTGACTGTCAGAACGCCTGCGGGCGCGCGCACCTTCGAGATCAGGCGCATGACGACGCTTCACGACGAGATGGCTCAAAAGAGTGGCGAGTGAACGGCCTCTTCTCATCGTCAATGTTTTCTTGACAAGCTATCCGGCACGTCCCTATGATGCGCTGTTTAACTGCACCGTCCGGCCTTAATGCCGGGCCACTTGTGCAGAGGGGGCCAGAGGAGCAAGAGTAAGAAGTGATCGGGGCCAGTATCGGGCGGGGCGCGCAGAGCATCATCAATGCGATGGTGCGCTGGCTGGCCTACGGGCACATTAATCCGAACGTGCTCACGGTCATCGGCGTTGCGATTAACGTCGGGAGCGGATTGCTCTTCGGTTTCGGCTACTTCTTCTGGGCCGGAATCGTTCTCATTGTCGCCAATCTCTTTGACATGCTCGACGGGCAGGTGGCGCGACTTTCGGGACGCGTGACGCGCTTCGGAGGCTTTCTGGATTCATCTCTGGACCGCCTCTCCGATATGGTCTGCTTCGTCGGCCTGATGGTCTTCTACGCGCGCGACACGCAGTTTCATTCAACGCTCAACGTCTTTCTGGCCGGAGCGGGCCTGATGGGTTCCGTGATGGTCTCTTACGCGAGCGCGCGTGCGGAGAGTCTGATTCCGAAATGCGACGTGGGATTTCTCAGGCGGCCTGAGCGCGTGGTGCTCCTGATTATCGGCGCGCTCTCGACGCATCCCGGCTCGCAGAACTTCTTTGCCAACCGGATGCCTGCGGTGCTGTGGGTGCTGGCAATCGGTTCTTACTGGACCTTTGCGCATCGCATGTATCACACGTGGCGCGAAGTCAATAAGGCCGATGCCGTGCAACAAAATAGTCAGGCAAAGGTTGCAGCCGGAGCGGGCGCGGGCGCATCTAATGCCGGGCCGGAGAGACAGCCCCAGCCTGAGTTGGCGCATAAAACCGGATAACCGCAGCTTTTCGTCATTTTAGTAGCTCGGACTGCGAGCGCAAGAATTTTTGATATTCCCCATTCAACCTTCGAGGTATAAGACATTGACCGTCTGCCCCTGTTGCGGCTGCAAATTTGAAGGCGATCTGATGCAAGGCTGTGTGGCCTGCGGCGCACAAGCCGTCGGCTCTCCGCTCCCCCCACCAGAACACGAGTTGCCCTACTTTGGCCGCGCGCTCTTTGTCGGCTTACTTGGAGCAATCGTGCTTCTCGTATTCCTGACCAGCGCCATCGCCGCGCTTTTCGAGAGAGCGCCGTTCTCGCTCGGCTTCTGGTCCATTGTCGCCGCCGCCGAAACAGCTTCATGGCGACTCAAATGGTTTGCGTTGCCGCTCGCGCTTCACTTCATCTGGATTGGCTGGCGCATGACAGCCTCCATACGTGAATCGCCCAAGCGATTCGCTGGCTTGCGCCTCGCGCACGGCGGATTGGCTGCGTCAATGCTTGCTGCGTTGATGATGTTGACCTTCATCGGCATCACGGTGCCTGAGCGTCTGCGCAGGCGTGAGCGTGGAATCGAAGCGGGCTACTACGCTAAGGGCCACACGATTGACAGAGCAATTCTCGAATATCGCCAGCTACACCAGACAGTCCCCTCTGACCTGAACGATCTGAAAACGCTGCCCGACCCGTCCGGCTCTATCGCCGCCGCGCTCAAAGATATTGACCCGAAGATTTACTCCATCGCTTACAAGCCCAGCGCGGATTTAGCTTCACTGCCAAAAGGAAAG
>JBAWGU010000122.1:0-2873 GCA_049593215.1 Pyrinomonadaceae bacterium | reverse complement strand
CTTCTGCGCCGTGTGCGCGCTCATCCTGTCTGCGTGCGCGGCTGCGCGTTCGCCGGATGCCGCAGGGCCGCGCGCAAACGAAGCGCTCTACCCGGTCGTCATTACGGACGATGAGAGCAGGCGCGAGACCACGCTTGCCATCTGGAACGGATGGACAAAGGCGCAAGGCGTAACGAATGCTCCCGCGCCTGAGCTTCAACCTGTCACGGCGACTATTAAGAGTCTGCCTGCCAATCTCAACACGCCTTTGTACCTGCCGAAAGTCGGCGCGGAAGCGTTGATGACGGAAGAAGAGACGCGCGAATCTTTGCGCCGCTTCATCATCTCGGCCAAAGACCTGATTGGCGCAGAGCCGCAGCAGCTCTCTCTGGTCCAAACCGCAGACCTCGCGGACGGCACGAAAGAAGCTCTCTACCAGCAGCGGCCCTTTCGTTATCCGTTGCGCAACGGTTACGGCCAACTGACAATCAAGTTTGCGCCTGACCGCCGACTGCTTCAGCTTTCAAGCACCTGCGTGCCGGAAGTCGAGCGAATCCAGAAGGCTGTCGCGGGCGGCGCTCCGAAATTTACTGCTGAAGAAATTGCCAAGCGGATTGTCGGGCGCACATTCACCTACGAGGACGCGAACGGCAACCAACAGAGCTACACTGTCTCGGCCAGCGACCCCGTTAACGTGCGCGAGCTAGTCATCTATCCGCACACGCACGCGGGCACGCCGCCTTTGCTTGAGTTTCACTTCACGTGGGAGATTGTCGTCGGGGCCGCGCCCGCGCGCACAGTCTATCTCGACGCCTTCACAGACGAAATTATTGACGCGACGCACGTCGCGCCTCCCACCTAAGCCGCCGCCCGCGCCCATCTTTCCACTTGACCAATCGCGCATCGCGGCTGCATCCTAGCAGCAGTATATTGATATTTCACAATTTTAACGGAGTAACTTTTCGCATGAACTTCGATCCGACGAATAATATCTCGTGGCAGTTCGGGCATCGCGGTAGAGTGGCGGTTTTTATTGACGGCAACAACCTTTTCCATGCAGCGCGTTTTCACAACATAGACATTGACTATAACAAACTGCTGCGCGTGTTGCTCGGAGATGGCCGCCTGCTGCGCGCCTTCTTCTACACGGGCGTTGACGTGGGCGCGGAACGCCAGCAAGGTTTCCTGCTCTGGATGCGCCGCAACGGTTTCCGTGTGGTCCAGAAAGAACTCAAGACCTTCTACGACGGAACACGCAAAGCCAACCTTGATGTCGAAATCGCCGTTGACATGCTCTCGCTCGCCGGACGCTACGACACTGCCGTGCTCGTCTCCGGTGATGAAGATTTTGTGTATGCCGTCAACGCCGTCGCCTACAAAGGCTGTCGCGTAGAGGTCGCAGGCTTTCGCTCAAACACCGCGCCCAAGTTGATTGACGTGGCAGACTATTTTATAGACCTCGGCGAAATCGCAGACAAGGTACGCAAAGAGATTCCGCACGGCGTGCGCTACGACGAGCGGGATTTGCACGACGTGCCCGGCGCGCATTTTATGTCTCACGAAAACGGAGAGCCGCACCCGAACGGCCAGCCCGACGGCTACGAAAGAACAGTCACGCGCACTATCATCGAAACGACTCTGGACGAAGAAGCGGAATCTTTCGAATCAGCCTCAGAGTACATTCGCATTACAGACGAACATTAAGGTCGGGTAGCCAGTAGCCAGTAGTCAGTAGCCAGCATGAAAAGCTGTTTCTACTGACTACTGGCTACTGACTACTGACTCCTGTTTTTATGAAACTTTTCAGCGTTGAAGAGGCTAACGCGCTCCTTCCCACTGTGCGCCGCATCGTCGGGGCGATACAGCGCGCGCACGCTCGTCTCATCTCCTATCAGGACGCTGCAAAGTATGCCGCAGAGGGCGCGGAACTCGGTGGCGGCGGAATGACAGACGGCCCGCGCTACGTGACCCTCCTCATCGAACTCTCTACGAAAACCGCAGAACTCGAATCGCTCGGCGTACAACTCAAAGACTATGCGCGCGGCTTGATTGATTTCCCTTCCATGCGCGATGGCCGCGTCGTCCTGCTCTGCTGGCAACTCGGCGAAGGCAACGAGCTGGAATGGTGGCACGACCTGGACACAGGCTTCGCCGGACGCCAGCCGCTCTAAAGAAGGCAAAGGGCAAAAGGTAAAAGGCAAAAGTGAGGCGCAAAGCTAACTTTTAATTACATCACTCACGTTGAGCTTGTTAATTTAAAGTGGCTTCCCCTGACTTTTGCCTTTTACCTTTTTACTTTTGCCTTGCTTTCCCTCCCCCTATCTTGTAGCCCCCCGACGCCCAAACACAGTCTCTAGTATATTTTCTGGTTGACGACTTAAAGTAGATTCTGATAGTATCCGCCGCGACTCCGCAACGGGCTTGGGTTTAGCAGCTTCTGGCCCGACGCCCAAAATGAAATTTTAACAGGTCGCAGGCAGAAGTTTTCGGCTCTTTCTCTTACAACTTTTTACTTTGCCTTTGTGTGGAGGCTTTACAATATGCAGTGTCCCTCGTGCCGCGCAGTTTACTCCAACGGCCTCGATGTTTGCCCCAGATGTAAAACGACGGCACCCGCAACGACTCATTTGAACGAAAACGATTCCATCGCTCCTCAGCCAGAGACCATCAATGCCAGCGCCGTTGAGGTCAGGGACGACTTGTGCGCGGACGATGAAGCTATCGCTCCTGAGTTGAAAGAAGACGCGGCGACGCCGCCAGCGAAGAGTTCAACCTTAATCGAATTTCCGGGCGCGCGGGCCGCGCTTCCGCAGTGGCGCAAGGATTTGAGCGAGCGCGTGCGCGAGATTCAGGAGCGGCGTGCGCGTGATGCTGCGTTTGAAGCGGAAGAGGCC
>JBAWGU010000121.1:0-2255 GCA_049593215.1 Pyrinomonadaceae bacterium | reverse complement strand
GCGCTTTGACGAAGACTGTTTTCTCAATCTCTTCCGTGCCGATACGAACCGCGTGCGTCTCTTTGCGCTCACGGAAGGTATCCGCAAGTTTCGCGGCCAACGGGCCTGTGTCGTTGACCGATCCCATCTCGTCCTGATTCAGTTTGATCTTGAGATCATTGCTGACCGAGACGACGAGCGTCAGCGGATTCGGCTTGAGATGGCTCGTATCTTCATTGGGGTCTCTCTGCGTCGGAACCTCTGCGCGGAAGCGACTAGGCTTGAGCGGCGTGACCACCATGAAGATGATTAAGAGCACGAGCAGCACGTCAATGAGCGGCGTAACGTTGATGTAAGGGACGGCACGGCTCCCGCCGCCACCTGCACTCATTCCCATAAAACTACTCCTCTGACTTTATGTTTGCGATGCGCGAACCTCTTCTGTTTAATCAAAAGCGAAGCGGTCCGCGCATGAACGGTTTATGAGTAGACGGCCCCTTCTCAGGCCGCAGGAGCTGGCGCAGCCGCCGCTCCCTTCTTCTTTTTGTCTGCGACAAGGCCGACCTTATCCACGCCCTGCGCGCGAACGAGGTTGATGACTTCGACCACGCTGCCGTAAGAAACGCCGACGCTCGATTTGATGTAAACGATGCGATCCTGGTCCTGCTTGGTCTTCAACATCTTCTCGACCTTCGGGCCGAGGTCTTCTTTTGTGACCTTATCTTTGCCAAGATAGTATTCGCCGTCGTTCGGAATCGAGATGACCACGGAAGACTCTTTGATAATCGCCGGGTCAACGTCCGGGTTGTTCATGTTTTTCGGAAGCGCGACAGTGACACCCTGTTGCAGAAACGGCGTGACCACCATAAAGATGATCAGCAGCACCAGCATGATGTCTACCATCGGCGTGACGTTAATCTCGGATTGGAGTCCGCCTCCTCCTCCACCTGCTGACATTCCCATAACATTACTCCTTTGTCCGTTGTCCGCAGTCCGTTGCCCGTTGTTAGTTGAGCGTTGGCGGTCTTGAGTGCTTCCCGATAGTGGAAGTCAAGCGCGCCAACTGCAAGCAACGGACAACGGACCACTGACCACGAACAGCTTTTATGGTTTCAGTTGTCGCGTGCGATTCTTCAGGAAGTAGTCAACAAGCTCTGAAGCCGAGTTGTCCATCTCGACCACGAAGCCGTCCACTTTGCCCGTGAAATAGTTGAAGAGCCACACAGCAGGCACGGCCACAACAAGACCGAGCGCCGTCGTAAAGAGAGCCTCAGAGATACCGCCCGCGACTGCTGCGATACCCGCAGACTCTGCGTTCTTCATGCCACGGAAGGCGTTGATGATGCCGAACACCGTGCCGAAGAGTCCGACGAACGGAGCGGTCGAGCCGATGGTCGCAAGCCCCGAAAGGCCGCGACGAAACTCTGCCGTCTTAATCGCGATAGCACGTTGCAGCGCACGCTTGGACGCTTCAATCTCATCGCCGGAAATATCAGACGACTGCTCATGAGCGCGAAACTCTTGCAGGCCGCTATTGACGACCATCGCAAGGTGCGACTTGCGGTGCTTGTCGCTGATGTTGATGGCCTCTTCGATACGATCATTCTTGAGAGCCTGTGCGACGCGCGGCGCAAATTCGCGCGACTGCTTCTTGGCTGCCGAGTAGGTCAGATAGCGCTCAACCATGATCGCAATTGAATAGACGGACATGATCAGCAGAATGCCCACAACTGTGAGCGCGACTCCGCCCATGTTCTTGACCATTTCCGTGATGGTGAATTGATTCTCTGCTGAAGACGAGGCGGCAGCAGGGCTGGCTGCGGCTTCCTGCCACAACAACACTAGAAAGCCGAAAGCTTTCGTTCCGAGAAGGCTGGTTAGAATAGTCACGGTGAACCCCTCCAAATAGGTTTTCTAAAATTTAATGGCAAGCGCGAGAGCGTGCGCCTCCCCCCGCCGGGCGTGAGTCGCCTCAAACGCTGGCGGGGAGAGCGCGCAAATCCGCGCCACTGTTATTGAGCCACGAAATTGTAAGTGATCACGCCTGTTACTTTGACGGGCTGTCCCGAAAGCTTCGTCGGCGAGAATCTCGCTCCGCGAGCGGCAGAGACAGCCGCCGCTTGCAGCAACGGGTGACCGCTCACTGCACGCGCAGAGATCACGTTGCCGTTTTCGTCAATCGTGACCTGCACCGTTACAGTGCCCGAAGCGTGAGCCGCACGCGCAATAGACGGATAGGGCGGCTTGGGCAGACTGATGGCTTTACCGTTGAGCAC
>JBAWGU010000120.1:0-9155 GCA_049593215.1 Pyrinomonadaceae bacterium | reverse complement strand
CGGCTGCATCAGGCGCGGCTCTCGGCGAGATGATGGCGCATCTGACGGAAGGGCGCGAACGCTACGCAGATGTGCAGGCGGAAGTGCTGGATGCTCTGGCCGAGTTGACGCCCCTGCGCGAGCGGCTTGAAGAGGCGGCGCATAAGGATGCCGCGAGCTTTCAGAATGTGTTAGATGCGCGCTCGTTGTCGCAGGAGACGGAAGCGGAAAGAATCGAGCGCAGGCATCGTATCGAAGTCGCGCTCAAAGGGGCAGCGACTATTCCGCTACAGACTGCCGGAGCGGCTGTGCAGGTTCTTGAACTGCTTGAGACGCTCTCCGAAGTTGGCAACACGAACGCGCTCTCGGACGCAGCCACAGGCGCGCAGCTTGCGCTCGCCGCCGTAGCCTCTGCGCGCTACAACGTGCTCGTCAACACGGCGGAGATTGAAGATGAAGAGTTCGCTGACGAGCATCGCTTGCGCGCAGATGACCTGTTAGCGCGCGCGCGTGAGATTGCATCGCGCATCGAAGCGATGTTCCTTGATTCGCTTCAGTAAGAAACATGAGTAAGAGACCGAACAACGGCATCACGGAATTGATGAAGGCAGCTTCGCGCGGCAACCTTGAGACGGCGCAGGCTCTGATAGGCGCAGGCGCGAGCGTCAACGAACAGGACATCTTCGGACACACTGCGCTCTCTTATGCTGTGAGCGCGCGACATGCGGACGTTGTGTTGTTGCTCTTGAATAGCGGCGCAGACGCTTATCTGAAGAATCGTAACGGCAAGACTGTTCTCGATGTGGCAAAGACAAACGGCTTTGCAGACATCTCAGCGTTGCTCAAACTCTCTTGCCTGCTCCTCGCGGCGCGAGACGGCGACGCGAAGCGCGTCAAACAACTGCTGGCAGACGGCGCGGACCCGGACGGCTCAATCAACGATGGATGGACGGCCCTGATGATCGCCACAGTCAACGGCCACAAAGAAGTGGCGCAGTCTCTCGTCGCGCACGGCGTTGATTTGAACGCGAGGAACGCGAACGGCTGGACCGCGATGATGATTGCCGTTCGCAAAGGCTACGGCGAGATCGTAGAGATGCTCGAAGAGTTTGAAGCGAAAAGAACGGGGCGCGAAGAATTTTTGGGCGAAACGAAGCTCCCCGGGGTCAATTGAAATATGAAAAGAAATAAGAGTTCGATTTCAAAAGCAGAGACATATAAGGAGATTGGCGAGTTCTGGGATGCTCATGATCTGGATGAATACTGGAAACAGACCAAACGCGTTGAGTTCGAGGTTGATGTTCAATCAGAAGTTACTTACTTTCCAGTCGAAACAAATTTATCCGCTCAACTTCGCTCCATCGCTGAGCAGAGAGGGGTCTCGCCTGAGACGCTTCTAAATTTATGGGTGCAGGAAAAAGTAGGAGAAGAATCTACAGCGAAGTAGCATTCTAATGTTAAGAGCCTCTTCAAACTTCTTCATGGCTCATCTTATGTCTATAAATGCTTCTTGAGAAACGAAGCGATCTTCCAGCCGTCAAGATACTTCCATGGTCTTTCGCCGCTCGTGTAATGCCCGCACGGAAGCCAGCTTACATCAAGGTCGAGGCCGAGCCGTTTGGTTTCCGCGATGACGCTCAGCGAGAGGTCAACGGGGAAGGTAAGGTCGTAGCGCGCGGCGATAAAACGCATCGGGCGTTTGGGCATCTCGCGCAGGCGAGGTATGAAGGGAAGCGGGCTAATCGGCGTCCAGTATTCGCGCAGTTCTTCCAGCGTCACGACATCGCCAAAGCCTGCGCGCACGTGCTGCGTTGAGATGCCGCGCCATGTCACATCCGCGACGTAGCCTGAGACGTGATTGAAAACTCCTACGTCAATGCTCATGTCATGCGCGAAGGCAAGAAAGGCCGTGCATGAGCCGATGCTTGTGCCCATGATGCCTATGCGTTCAAAGCCTTGATCTTGTTTAAGCCAGCGAAGAGCAGCACGCGTATCGAGCACGGCCTGTCGCATGGATTGAATTGTGCGCCCGATGTTGGATGAGACGAGATGGTCTGCGCGCTCAAGCTCCGGCGGGCGACGCTCTTCATGATAGGGAAGCGTCAGGCGCAGCGCGCTGATGCCCAGACGATTGAGAATGTGGCACAACTCAACGTGGCTCTTGCTGTCTGCATTCCATTGCGGGAGCAGCAGCACGGCGGAGCGTTTCTCACCTTTGCCTTTCTTCGCGGGAAAGAAACGCGCGCGCGCAATGTTGTTTTCAGGCGAAGGCGTATGGACTGCGCTCGTCCATGTGAGTAGCTGGTCCGCGAGTTTGTAATCTGCGACAGGAGGCAGCGCATAGAACTGCGCGCTATCGCGCAAGACTTCTCGCGTATGCTCTGTCAGGATGTGGCGCGGGTCGTCGCCGTTGACATTCGCGCGCACGAAAGACGCGCCCCACTCGAAGGGGCGCACCACGCGGTTGTTATCGCGCTGCGAGTACCAAAGCTCGCGCGCGTGCATCCATCTGGCTAACAAAACTCTGCTCACAGCCTCTCGGAAATTTTCAGTCGAATCGTTTGCAATTCAAGCGAGCAATCCTAAAGGCGCAGCGAGTTGAACGCAAGCAGCGAGGGCGACATTGATAAAAGAAGATTTCTTGACAGGCTCAAGCGTTAAGAGTATATGAACGACTGTCGCTTGTTTCTAAGCTGGCAAGAGCCTCACTCCTCTTAAGAGTCTCGCTCCTGCTCAAAACCTTACGTCTGTTACTGCCAGCAGGAAGGAGTTAGCAAATGAAGATTCAAAGATTTTTCTCGCCTCGACTTCTGGTTCTCTCGCTTTTTGTCCTCTTTGTCGCATGGAATATTGCATCAGTAATTATTCGTGCGCAATCGCAGCAACAACCAGAGGCTCAATCAAACACTGAGCAAGTCGCTGGAAAACTAAAGAATGTGACGAATCTGATTCCGAAGCACATCCCTCTGAAGGTGAAGATTAAGAACATTGAGGTTGAAAAGAAGCTGCGTGAGATTGAGCTTGAAGTTACCAACACATCGGATAAGCCGATGTACTTCATAGGTCTCTGGCTGGATTTGACTGGGGTAAAAACGGAAGATGGCGTTCAAGTCTCTTTCCCTTTTCGCTACGGTCGGGTAGAACTCTCTACTTTCCGGGCAGAGTTCACCTCGGATGACGTACCGCTTCAACCCGGAGAAACTTTTACAGTACAGATACCTGAGAATAGTAAATTAGGATGGGAGGACTTCAAAGCGCGTGGGAAGAGGCCAGAGCCAATGGATTTTGAACTCACCTTTGACCGACTTATCTTCGGAGACAACACTGGATTTGCTGGCTCTCAAGGGACGCCTTTTCCGATTAACAGGAAGCAAAGCATGAAGAGTAAAGGAGGAGGGATAAAAGAGGCTGTCAAAAGTAATCTTCTGGCTATGCTCTTCAATAGTCCCCCAACCTCTTGTCCGCAATCTCAGTTCTCCTTCTTACCGGCTTCCTTTGAGCCGGTTAATTTTTTCTTGGAGGAAGCAGAGCTTTCCGTCTCATCTGATTCTTCGCCACAACCTGACGTATGCTGTCCCGGAACTCCTTGCTCCTTTCTGAAGCCAGACACCTACGGCTGTTGCGGCGTACAGGTTCAAATATTTTCTACCACAGCCTGCTCAGACCCTTCTGGCGCATGTGCAGTAAGTAAAGAAAAAGCGCCTCTATCTTGCAGTATTCCCCCATATCAATGCCGAGAATATGTATTCGACTACTTCTGCGGAGCACCGACACCAACTCCAACTCCGACACCAACACCTGAACACTGCAAATTAACTGAAGATTACAACTGTCCAAGCGGCCCTGCCGCCGACCCGTGTGATACTGCCCATAATGCACCCGGATCGGCTTGTCCGGCTGGCTACCGTCAAGAAGGTCTTTGCTGTGTCTTGGACATTCCTGATTGTGCATATGGCGGCTTTGAAGGCTCAGCATGTTTTGTTGACCCTGACTGCTATTGTGGCCTGAGATGTAGCATACATTCTATTTGTGAGCGGCCCCACTCTCCTATCCTCATTGACATTAACGGCAATGGATTCTCCATGACTGATGCCGCTCAAGGTGTAGCTTTCGATTTCAAAGGTGATGGCACGCCAATGCAACTCTCATGGACTGCTCCTGCTTCAGACGATGCGTGGCTCACATTAGACCGCAACAGTAATGGGACAATAGACAACGGCTCAGAACTCTTCGGAAATGCCACGCCGCAGCCTCTATCCTCAGCTCCTAATGGATTCCTCGCTCTGGCTGAATACGATAAGTCTATAAACGGAGGCAACAGCGATGGTGTCATTAACAGAAGAGATGCCATCTTCTCATCGCTTCGGCTGTGGCAGGACACGAATCACAATGGCATCTCCGAAGCTAGTGAACTGCGCACGCTGCCTGAGCTAGGCGTGCATTCGATTGATTTGGATTATAAGGAATCGAAGCGAGTTGACCAATACGGCAATCAGTTTCGTTATCGTGCAAAGGTGAAGGATGCACGGGGAGCGCAGGTCGGGCGTTGGGCTTGGGATGTGTTTCTAGTTCACTGAAGCCTCAAGCTATATCAACAAAAAACGAAGACGCTGCGCGTAGAAGATTCGCAGCGTCTTCGCTTTTCAACATTGACTGGTTCGGTTAGCTCGAAACTTCAGACATGGATGAGAGGTCTGCTGCTGTCGCGGCAGATGCCTTTTCGACAATCGGCTCTGCCTTAGTATCTGCTGCGCCGTTATCTTTTGATTTGGCCTCGCGTCCCTGCTGCTTATCCTGCGCGGCGCGTAGTTGGACCATCTTGCAACTGCCCTCAAAGGTCGCGCCCTGTTCGATGACGAGCGAGGGAGTCTGGATGTTGCCGTTGACTTTGGCGGCGCGTCCAAGCTCAAGGCGTTGGCTGGCGATGATGTCGCCGTTGACAGTGCCGTGAATGGTGGCGACGGCGACTTCGATGTTGGCGTCAACCTGCCCGTTGTTGCCGACGATGAGCGTGCCGCCATCGGAAGAAACGCGACCGGAGAGATGGCCGTCAACTCTGAGCATCCCTTTGAAGGTGGCTTCGCCCGTGAGCGTTGTGCCGTTGCCGACAAAGCCGCTCAGGATGCCGTCCTTGATGTCTCGCGCCAGATTCTCGCTCTCGGACACTGCGCGGCTGACAGAAGAAGTCTCGCCTGCGGGCCGTGTGCCGATGTCATTGCCCTGATAAGGGGCGTAGTTGTTGTACTGCGTGCTTTGAGGGGCGGCAGGGTTGTCTGTCGTGTGTTCGCCGCCCTGTTGGTCCTTCGGATTCTTACCCATTCGGAGCATAAAGAGAAACCTCCCTTATCAATGTCTTGGAGACAATCGTTCTACTGGTGTTGATTGCACTTCTCTGGTGGCAACTGAAACACCGCGCGACTGCGTGGGACAAGTTGGATTCGAGATTAGCGCGAACGGCTAATCAACATTTGGTCGGCCCTTTCAATCTGGGGCTACGGACGCTTTCGCTTAAAAGCGTGCCTCATCATAGTTAAACGCGGCGTGCGTGTCCAGAGTTTTTGTGCAAAAACTGCCCGTTGTCCGTAGGCAGTTGTCAGTTGTTTGTGATTCCTCAGATGAATGCTCAGCCGAAGCCCTTGATGCGATTTACACTCAAAACAATGGACTACGGACAACGGACTACTGACACTCTCTTAAACCTTTAATTCGAGTTCAATTTCAATTTCCGTGTGGGCGCGAGGGGGCGAAGTTTTCGCAGAGAAGGTGAAGATATTATTGCCGCCGGAGATGTGCCACTCGCCCAGATCAACCTGTTCTCCTGTCACCAGCACAAACTCTCTGCTCTGATTTTGCGGATTGCCGCTCTCTGCATCAATGTCCGCCGCAGCAGTTACAGTCGTTTCGGCAGGCGCGAGCAGCGTCGCTTTAACTTCGGCAGTGAAATTGAAAGGGCCGGGCGGATTAAACTTATCTGTGCGCCGGTAAGAGCCGTTCTCGTCCGTTGCAATCTTAAGTTTTCGCGTGAAACTAGGCATCAGAGTTTTCCCTCTCTGTTCTTTGTTTGAGCGCTTACTCCTCGGTCAGTTTATAACACGGCGAGCGTTGATGATATACTCGAATTAAAGTTTGGAAAGGTTTTTCGTGCAGATGTTTGTCGAGAGCAAGATAAGGACGCTGCTGTTGCGCCGGATGGGCGAGGCCGTCAAAGATTTCCAGATGATCGAAGACGGAGACCGCGTGATGATCTGTCTTTCAGGAGGCAAGGACAGCTACACGCTGCTGGACCTCTTGATGGACGTGCAGAAACGCGCGCCCGTGCGCTTTGAGCTGCTGGCCGTAAATTTGGACCAGAAGCAACCCGGTTTCCCTGAGCATGTGCTGCCCCGTTATTTGCAGGCCACGGGCGTGCCCTTTCGCATCGTCGAGCGCGATACTTATTCCGTCGTAAAACGCTTAGTGCCTGAAGGCAAGACTTACTGCTCTGTCTGCTCTCGCCTGCGTCGCGGCATTCTCTACAACATCGCCGTCGAAGAAGGCTGCACCAAGATTGCTCTGGGCCACCATGCTGACGACATCATAGAGACTTTTCTCTTGAACCTCTTCTTCATCGGCACGCTCAAGGCGATGCCGCCCGTGCTGCGCTCTAAGGACGGACGCAACACGATCATCCGCCCGCTCGCTTACTGCCGCGAAGCGCAAGTGGCTGAGTATGCGGTGGAGAAAAATTTTCCAATCATCCCCTGCGACCTCTGCGGCTCGCAGCCGAATTTGAAACGCGCGCGCATCAAACGTCTCATCGGAGAGCTTGAACAGGAGATTCCGAACATACGCCGCTCAATGCTAACCGCGCTCTCGAACACTGTGCCTTCGCACCTGCTCGACCCGAAACTTTTCGATTTTCATAAACACGCGCCTGCTGTCGGCGACCTCGAAGCGGAGCTGGACCTTGCTCTCGGACACACGGACGTTGAATCGGGGCCGACGCTCGTTTCGATAATGTGAAGAATTATTGATATAAGGAAGAAACGAACGGTTCACGCAAAGCCGCGAGGAACAGAAAAGCAGGAGGCGCAAAGGTGTTGAATGCTTCTCCATCGTCTTTGGTTCTTCTGTTCTTTGCGCCTTTGCGTGAACCGTTTGTCTAACTAATGGCTACTGCTACAAAGAAACGCGAACTTGATTGGAGCGCATTTCCGCCCGGCACTGTGACGGAATACTCAACGCTCGTCTGCCTCGCCTGCATCTTCGACGTGTTCACGGCGCAGCTCGGCCTCGCCCCGCGCACAGCCTACACAGAGATTAAGCGTCACGCGCCGACGGCTAAGGAGTTGACCGCGCCGCGCGCGATGCGTCCGTATTTCGACAGCGACGAAAAGAGTCCGCGCTGTCCTTACTGCAATTCTGCAAAACGCTGGCACGCGCGCCTAGACACCTATCGCATCGAAAGCAGCAAGACGACGGATGCTGCTCGCCGCGCGCTCATCAAATCGCTGCCGAAGACGGAAGATCAATTTCTCGTCATCGAAACAAAATCGGATCGCCGCACAACCTTCTTCGAGTGGCTCGACACACTCGGGCGCAGTCTGGATTTAGATGAAGACGGCTGGATGATTGACGCGACGCGCGCCTATCTTGAGAAGAGAGAGCCGAAGACCGACTGGGCCGAAACCTTTGAAGGCGTGAGAGCCATCCGCCGCTCGCAGCGCGTGGAAGAAGGCTGGGAGCGCGACGGCACGCGCCTCTTCCTCGCGCCCGCGCTCTACAACGACGCGCTCCTCGTACAGTATCTCGTCAGCCGCTCGCACAAACACGGAGGCCGCACCCTCGAAGGCCGCCTCACCCTCATCGAACTCATACGCCGCCTGCGCTACTCAGGCCATCTGGACGCGCAGGGCATCACCGAGCGCGACCAATTCGACGTGCTCGAAAAACTGGTCGAACACCTCACGGGCGGCGAAGGCAGTGTGAAACTCTATCACATCGTTGACCGCCGCGATTTTCTTGAGAAGGTGAAGACCGTTTACGCGAGCTATGCGACTTAAATAAAGTCAGGCGCGCTTTGATTTCGGCCCTGGTGATGACTGACTGCTCTGCCTGATTTAACAAACTGCCGTCGTTCTCTGAGCTTGAAAACAATCTCAATCTTTTTCTCGAATGGGAGCGCAGCCAGCGAACGCCTGTGCTCCTCTTTCTTTTTGATGACCTTACCGGTGACCGGATACTTTTTCATAGTCTGAATCTAGGTTAAATCCTCTGCCACTAAAGAGAACATCACAGCATCGTGCGGTTTGCCATAGAGCATGAGTCGCTTGCGTAGGACTCCTTCTCTCTGCGCGCCCGTTTTCTCTGCGACGCGCTGGCTCGCATGGTTGCCGACTGCCGCGACAATTTCAATGCGCTCAAGGTGTAGCTCTTCAAAGCCGAAGCGCGCAATGAGACGCGCTGCTGTTGAGGCTGCGCCGCGACCGGTCGCGCTGGTCCTGATCCAGTAGCCGAGGTTTGCTATCGGGTGCGTGCGGTTGAATTGATTGAGGCCGACTGCGCCGAAGAATGCTCCGCTCTCTGTGTCCGTAATCACAAAGCTGTATTCCGATTGATTGGCCCATGCTTCATCGCGCGAATTGACCCACGCCGCGCTCTCTTCTATGGAATAGTTCGGGTGCGCCCACTCCATCCACGCGCCAATTTCTGCAATGGATTCTCTGATGGCTTCGTATAGCTCATTTACATCATTTGCGCGATAAGGTCTGATGGTGATTGCGCCTTCTGTCCAGACAGTTTTCATTGTTCACTCATTACAGGGGCAGCTCAAGGTTCGTCGTGTACTTTGAATTGATGATTGGTTAAGCAAGTGAGAATGTGGTCGCGCCATGCGCCGTCAATGAAGAGGTAATCGCGCGCGTAGCCTTCGATTGTAAATCCTAATCTTCTGAGGAGCCTGCCGCTGCGCTCGTTCGTCGGCATGTAGTTTGCCATGATGCGGTGCAGGCGCAAATCTTCAAAGACGTATTTGATCGAGGCGTTGAGGGCTTCGTACATCAAGCCCTGTCCCACGTCGCGGTGGTCAAGATTGTAGCCGAGATAGCAGGCTTGAAACGCTCCGCGCATGATGTATGTGAAGTTGCAGACTCCGACCACGCGACCTTCCATCTCACTTTTACGAAACAGCACGAGCC
>JBAWGU010000119.1:0-2263 GCA_049593215.1 Pyrinomonadaceae bacterium | reverse complement strand
ACTGAAAACCGAAAACTGAAAACTGTAAACTGCCCTTCACTGCTAGTATGCATTATGTTAAAACCGAGCAGGTTATGAAGCAGGTGCTGCAAAATCTTAAATCGGGCCAAGTGACAATCGAAGAGGTGCCGCCGCCTGTCGTGCAGCGTGGCCGCGTGCTTGTGCGCACAGTCGCGTCTCTGATTAGCGCGGGCACGGAGCGTCTCGCTGTTGATGAAGGAAAGAAGAGCCTCATTGAGAGAGCCAGAGAACGGCCCGAACTCGTCAAGCAGGTGTTTGAGCGTGCGCGCACGGAAGGAGTGATGCGGACGATTGATGCCGTGCGCTCTAAGCTCGATTCGTCAACTGCGCTCGGCTATAGCGCGGCTGGCACAGTCATCGAAGTCGGCGAAGACGTGACGGAGTTTCGCGTGGGTGATCGCGTCTCGTGCGCAGGCGTCGGCTATGCTTCGCACGCAGAGATTCTCTCTGTTCCGAAAAATCTCTGCGTGCGTCTGCCTGAAGGTGTGACGCTCGAGGCGGGCGCGTTCGGGACGCTCGGAGCAATCGCTTTGCAGGGAGTCAGGCTCGCAGAGCCGACGCTTGGCGAGAGCGTCGTTGTCATCGGTCTCGGCTTGCTTGGACAACTCGCGGTGCAACTGCTCAAGGCAAACGGCTGCCGCGTTTTCGGCATTGATCTGGACCAGCAAAAAATCGAGCTGGCGCGCGAACTTGGAGCGGACGGAGGCGTGCCGAGCAATGAAGATGCGAAGGATGCTGTGATGCAATGGTCGCGCGGGCGCGGCGCGGATGCCGTGTTGATTACAGCAGCAACGTCGTCGAATCAGCCTGTCGAGCTGGCGGGCGAAATCTCTCGCTTGAAAGGGCGCGTCGTCGCCGTCGGCCTTGTCGGTTTAGACATTCCACGCGCGCTCTACTTCAAACGTGAACTCAGCTTACACATCTCCATGTCATACGGGCCGGGCCGCTACGACCCGGAGTATGAAGAGCGCGGGCATGATTATCCTTTCGCTTACGTGCGCTGGACCGAAGGGCGCAACATCGAAGCCTTCCTCGATCTCATTGCCGCCGGACGCTTGAACGTCGAGCGTTTAATCACGCATCGCTTTTCGATTGAAGACGGCGAGCACGCGTACCAGCTTATCTCAGGCGAAGCGAAAGAGCCTTACCTCGGCATCGTCATGCAGTACGACACTTCGCGCGAGGTCTTGCGACGGATTGAGTTCAAAGAGACGGCTCGACGCGCGCAGGCGCAAAAGAGCGTGCGTGTCGGGATGATTGGCGCAGGCGGCTACGCGCAGGCGATGCTGCTGCCAAATTTCAAATCTGCCGGCGTGGAGTTTCGCGGCATCGCAACGGCTTCCGGCGTTTCTGCACGCGACATCGGCGAAAAATACGGCTTTCGTTTCTGCGCGGGCAGCGTTGACGAAGTTATCTCCGATGAAGAGACAAACCTGATTGTCATTGCCACGCGCCACGACCTTCATGCTGAGCTTGCGCGACGCGCGTTGGAGCGCGGGCGACACGTTTTTGTAGAGAAGCCGCTCGCGTTAAATACGGAAGAGTTGGAGAGCGTGGTTGCTGAAGCTTCAAGCTCTGATGGGCGATT
This sequence comes from Pyrinomonadaceae bacterium, assembly GCA_049593215.1. Taxonomy (GTDB): domain Bacteria; phylum Acidobacteriota; class Blastocatellia; order Pyrinomonadales; family Pyrinomonadaceae; genus JBAWGU01. Next base: position 654 of record JBAWGU010000119.1, on the reverse strand, counting down.
GATGGTTGGATTCAATCGCCGCTTCTCTCCGCTTGCACGCGCCGCGAAAGATTTTTTTGGTGAACGCCGTGCGCCGCTCTCGATTCAGTATCGCGTCAACGCGGGCCGCGTGCCGCGCTCGCATTGGACGCAGGACCCGCGCGAAGGCGGCGGGCGCATCATCGGCGAAGTCTGCCACTTCATAGACCTCCTGCACTTCCTAACCGATTCGCTCACCACGCGCGTCTATGCAGAAGCCGTGACGAGCAGCAATGAAGAGATTTCAGGCGAAGATTCCGTTTTCATCACGCTAAGTTTCGCAGACGGCTCGAACGCTTCAATTGCTTACCTTGCAGAAGGCGACAAGTCGCTCACAAAAGAGCGCGTAGAAATTTTCGGTGAAGGAAAAGTTTTCGTCATTGAAGATTTTCGCACGGCGACGAAACATCACAACGGGCGCGAAGAGCAGGTCAAACTCCATCGCAATCAGGACAAGGGACAGGCGGACGAAGTGCGCGCCGTCTGCGCCACAGTGTTAGAAGGAAGGCCCGCGCCGATTGCTTTAGACGATCTTGCAACAACCACGCGCGCAACTTTCTGCATTCTCGAATCACTCAGAACAGGTCAAGCAAGAAAAGTCTGGAGTCTGGAGTCGTGAGTCTGGAGTCGAAAAAC
>JBAWGU010000118.1:0-9806 GCA_049593215.1 Pyrinomonadaceae bacterium | reverse complement strand
GGACAAGCCCTGCCCCTACGGTCTTGTTCGGCGCTCTTAATATTTGGATGTCCGGCTATTTGCTAAAACCGCTCTGGCTGCCTCGAAGTTCCCATCATTGGGCGCGGGCTTTAAGCCTAGAATCTGCGTCATGATGTGATAGATCTGAATATTTTCAAACGGCGCGACGACCTTGCCTCGCTTGAACGCCTTGCCGTGCGCGATGAAGATGGCTCGCATGGATGGAAGCTGATTGTCATAGCCGTGCCTGCCTTTTAAGTGCTTCATATCGCCACTCGCTTTCATCTCTTCAAAATTTTTGCGAGTGGTCAAAAGCCAGCCCTCTTCGGGCAGGACCAGAAGCGGAGCGATGCGCGGGCTGTCAGAGTAATGAAAGCGCGCCGGCATTTCCGTCTTGCGATAAACCTTCGCTTGCGGGGGCAACCCTGCTTTCAGCGTTTCGTAAATTTCATCTTCCTTTCCCTCTTTAGGAAAGATGCCGATAATCTCAGGCGTCCAGATAATTTTTTCCGCCGCGCTCGTGTCGAAAATTTCATCCAGAAGAATTGAGTTATTCAAATTCACAGTCGCCATGCCGTGATCTGAGACGATGATTAAATTGACCTTCGTGAAAACCCTGCGCGCCTTGAGTCCATTGATGAGCCTGCCAATCTCGCGGTCAACTTTGAGCACAGCCTCTTTCGTCTCGACGGAATCCGGACTGAAGCGATGGCCCGCATCGTCAACATCGCTGAAATAGAGAGCCAGAAAAGTAGGCCGCTGACCCGGAGGCAGATCGAGCCATGACAGAATCGTATCAACGCGCGCATTGTTCGCCAATTTTGCGTCGTAAGGTTTCCAGTAAGTAGGCCACTTGCCCCCGATTTCAGTTTCGCTTCCGGGGAAGAATAGCGCACCGGACTTTTGCCCCTGCTTCTCGGCAGTGACCCAGATCGGTTCGCCCAGCCACCATCGAGCATTCTCCACCTCCGCGCGGTCACCCGTCGTAAACACAGCCTTGCTTGCTCTATCGTAAATAGTGTTCTCGACGATGCCATGATTCTGCGGATAAAGCCCCGTCGCAATCGTGTAGTGATTGGGAAAAGTCTTGCTCGGAAACGATGGAGTCATCCAACGCGCACGCACGCCTTCCTGCGCCAGACGATTCAGATTAGGTGGCCCGTATTTCTCCAGATAATCGTAACGAAACCCGTCCAGAGAGACTAAAATCACAGTCGGCTGCAAATCCCTGATCGGCTTCCCTTGCGCACAGACCGTCAGGTTTAGAGCACACAGAAGAACGAAGAGCAGCAGACCGCGCAGATTTGTTTTGATCTTTTTTTCCATAATTGATTAAGCCAGAAACAGGCTGAGCCAATTATAATGCCTACGCAGCTCAGGGCCGAAGAAGAGAAGATAGCGGTAAACACGGAAGCGTAAGTAAACTGGAAAACGGAACATCTCCTTTCTCTTAACATTTAGTAAGGGTGTAAGACCAGCGTGTTTAGTTGAGAGTTGCTGAATGTTGCCCGGTTCGGATAAGTTGGCACACAAGAAAACGAATAGTTCTTAACCTTTGATGAAAGGTGAAGGAGCCATGAGTTTAGAGGCGAATTATGTACAGCAGGGGAACTGTAAAAATCACTTCACAGGGTAATTAGACCGCAGTCGCCCTAAATGAAAAATACCGTACCGTGCGGTTTAATTGTAGTTAGGCGCTGAACACAGCGAGTAGTGCCGCGGAACAATCTCACTATAATTCCGTTGACATCATTTACTGAGAGAGATATTGTGCCCGCGTTGAATTGCAGATTTTTCTGCTGGCGAATGCCTCTTCTTCGTTAGCCTTACTCAACCAACCTGTTTAAAGTAAGAGGACTCACAGCTTCTCTCAAGTAAGATTCCTCTACCATCGAAAGGAGAAGGAAATGAGCACTATTGAATCTCCATTACATCGAGAAAGCGCGGGCACGTTCAACCGCCTGAGTTACGTGCGATACAAGGGACGATTTACAGGGCAGACGAGCCAGGGGCCGTTCGCTGTGCCTTATGAGATTACAGCGCCAGCAACGCCCGCCGAAGGAAACCTGCGTCTGCTTGTCGAGGTGCCGCACGTCAATGACGGCGTCATCGCTCGCCTTTATATTCTAGGCGCTGAGTTTCTCTTTGGCAGAGGCTTTAGTCACGCCTCGGTCGGTTATAGTACCATCGGGAATCGCATCCTGGACCCTCATCCGGGCTTTGAAATCGTCATTTCGGGCGTTCCCCCAACCGACCGCGAGATTATTACGCAATTTACCAGCGCGCTCAGAGGGAATCCTTTTAATCTCGTTGGCAACATCAAGAAGGTCTATAGCATCGGCTTTTCTGACGCAGGGAACGCGTTGCATCGAACCTTAACTGAGGCTCACGCGCGGGATACTTTCGATCTTTCTTTCCCAACTATCGGTGGCATAGGTCCGGTCCATAGACCAGCCCCTGTCAGTGGGAAGGTCATCGTCTTTAACACCGAGTATGATTTCAGACCGTTGGAGGGTGATTCTCCGAACCAGCGCTGGTATGCGGGAGCCGGTTGCCCGCACATCTCCGACTCGGAACTCTCACGAAAATTATTTACAGGCCCCCCAAGTCCTTTGCCTCCGGTTAAAGGCACGACCCCGATCAACTGGGACCCTTTTATGAAGGCTCTCTTCCTGGCGGGAGATCGTTGGGTCACAGAAGGCCAACAGCCTCCGCCGACTACGCTGCTCAAATTAACGCCTGCGGGCGACGACATTCAGCGCGATGCAAAGGGAAACGCTCTCGGCGGCATTCGTCATCCGGCCTTAGAAATCGGAGAGGCCAAATTTATCCCTACGGTAGACATTCCGGTCCCGCCGCCTCTGCCCCCTGTCTGGCGTCTTTTCGGAACCTATGAACAGGTCAGGTCAATCGGAGATGCGGATTTCTTCAAAAATGTCGGGCAATATGTCAAGTCATTCGACGCTGCGGCCAAAGCCCTGAGCAGGGCCGGATTCTTATTGGATGAGGATGAGAAAGACTTGACCAGAAAGGCGAAATTGAATCCCGGATCTACCTTCACCCAAAATTATCAGGCCGGGCGTTTCTAACTTCTTTGGGAACTTGCTCTGAGGAGACATTAGACCGCCTGACAACAGGCGAATGGAAAAGGCGCAGGGATGGGACATCAAACAGTCCCAATCTCTTGCCGCGCCTAACAACTCATTCAACCCGACACCTTGATGGCGTGCTTCTCATGGTGCTTCCTTCGATGTATCTTGTGTGCTTCTCGCTCGGCGCGGGTTAGCCAACATACAAATTCGAGCGTTAGGTTGCTTCGCATAAGGTGCGCGGAAAAATAAAAGAAGGCGTTGATATGACAACTATTGGAACCGTAGAAAGTTTATGGCGTTACCCGATCAAAAGTATGAGCGGCGAGGAGGTGACCGAAGCGTTTATGGGGTTTTCCGGCTTTTACGGCGACCGTTGCTACGCTTTCAAGAATTCAGCCGCACGCAAAGGTTTTCCTTATCTAAATGCCAATGTGCAACAGCAAATGCTGCGCTATCGTCCGCAATTTCGTTACCCCGAAAGAGCAATGACACCGCCGAATCTAATTGAAGCGAGAAGCATCGCGCCCGGCGTCACTCCTGCAAACGCCGAACCGAACGACCTCATTTTGGATGTCGTTACGCCGTCAGGTACGGTCGTCGCTGTTGATGACCCGGCATTGATAGAAATGCTCGGTGACGGATTGCGTGGTGAAAATCATCTCACGCTCGTGCGTTCAGACCGCGCGTTGACCGACTGTCGCCCGGTTTCGTTGATTAGCCTGCAAACCATCCGACAGGTCGAAGCCGAGTTGGGCTTCTCCGTTGATAAACGACGCTTTCGGGCAAACATCTATCTTAATCTCGCATCGGGCGGCGGCTTTGCCGAGGATGAGACGGTCGGACGCCGTCTGCGTATCGGTTCGAGCGCGGTGATGATGGTTCTGGAACGCGACCCGCGCTGTAAGATGATTTCGCTTGACCCCGACACCGGCGAACACAACCCTGAAGTTTTCCGCAAAGTCGCCCAGGCACACGATAATTTTGCAGGCGTTTATTGCGCCGTTTTGGTTGAAGGGGTATTGACGAAAGGCGATTCAATCCATCTGTTGGACTAAAAGCGAGACGCTAAACGCATGGCTCATTGGGCCGCGAGGTTGCAGATTGAGAGGTCAAGCTAAATGAATAAACATCTCGTCTTCGTTTATGGCACGTTGAGGCAGGGCGGCGTGCGCGCGATGCCTCAGCTCTTTCCCCGTGCAAAGTTTATTGCTCAGGCAAAGGTGAGTGGCAGCCTCTATGATCTGGGTGAATATCCCTGCCTGCTGCTTGATGAATCAAGCTCACTGGTGATTGGCGAAGTGTATGAAATTGATGATGAGATTTTGCATCAGTTGGATGAGATAGAAGCAGCAAGCGCTTACTGGCGGAAGCGGACAGAAGTCTCTTCTGATAATCAGAGCATGAGATGTTGGGTTTATGCACCTGATTCCGAGTCATATCCCCATCGTAGCTTAATCACATCAGGTGATTGGATTGAATATGCTAAGACGAAGACCGCCATGTCTTGAAGTGGTCCGGCCTGATGAAACTTAGAGTCAATCGTTAGATACTCTATCGCATCAACGCAACCCGACAACTCATTGAAGCGGAGCGTAATTGACCGACAATCGCCTGGGCAAAAAGGTAGCTTCTTCTCTTCTATCTTTTCTACAAATCGGAATGAAAGGTAGTAGTTCAATTTGAAGATGAGTGAGAGGAAAGTTGAACCTCACCGCAGAGACGCAGAGAAAGAGCGCAGAGTTTACGCAGAGAGGTTAAGAGCTATTCTATTCTCTGCGCCCGTCTCTGCGCTTGCTCTGCGTCTCTGCGGTGAACGTCCGTCCCGTCTGGCACTCATTTTCAAATTGAACCACTGCCGAATGAAATCTTTGAAGAACCTGTGCCAGAGATAATCGCAGCGCTCGACGAAAAGTAGAAAAAGCGTGCGCTCTATCCGGGACGTTTACGAGCATGTCTTAATCAGGCATGAAGCGCCTGCGCTGCTTTTCCGGCAAAGCAATTGAAATGTTGGTTCAATAGGAGTAAAAAGCTTGCTGGTTGAATTTTGCTGAAAGGAGGTCTGCGTATGGGACATATTCCGACAACACGCCGGGATGGGCTAATCGTTCGGGAGCTGGCCGATGAGATGCTCGTTTATGATCTTGAGCGCAATAAAGCCCATTGCTTGAATCGAACCGCCGCGCTTGTGTGGAGGCGCTGCAATGGGCGTTTGACGGTTGAAGAGATAGCGACTGTGCTTGCGGATGAGATGCAGGCGCAGGTTGATGAGCAGGTAGTCTGGCTCGCGCTCTCTCAACTGCGCCGGAGAAATCTGCTCTCAGAACATTTTTCGGGCGCGTCGCACAGACCGCGCATTTCAAGACGCGATGCGATACACAGATTCGGCCAAACGCTTGTCATTGCCTTGCCGCTTATCACGAGCATCGTCGCGCCGAGGGCGGCGCAGGCCGCGTCTTGCGGGAATTGCGGTATGCCTCCTACGGCTGAATGCTGTGGTCCGGGCTGCCCCTGCACCAGCGACACCGCAGCGAAATGTTGCAGTGGTATATGCAGCAACGGTGTTTGCTAGTAAATATGCGGCGCGAGGCTTCCGGGGATGCCACATGAGGAAAACCGTGTGCGCCATTTTCAGTGAGAGAATCCACTTCAAAGTATGAAGCCAAGACTTGCGACAGTGGCAGGGCCTTTGAAGGGGACAATCTTCGCGCTCAGTGAAGAGGAAGTCTCGATTGGCCGCGAATCTTCCAACAAGCTCTGCATCGCGGACCGCTCGCTCTCGCGTCGCCACTCCTTGATTAAACGCGAGGGCGACGAGTTTAAGCTGAGCGACCTCGAAAGCCTCAACGGAACTTTCGTCAACGACGTTCCCATCAAACAGCGCACGCTCACGCACGGCGACCGCATCAAGGTCGGCGATTCTCTCTTCCTCTTCCTGCAACACGAAGGCGAGCCGGAGGTGACTTCGAGCCGCGTTGAGTTTGACGACAAGCAGATGGTCACGGGCGACACCATGCAGATGAGAGGGACGGACGCTCTCTACCTGATGGCGCGAGACCTGAGCGCGCTGATGAAGATCAGCATGACGATTAACGCCATCCGCGACCTCGAAGAGATTCAACGCAAGCTGCTTGAGCTGATTTTTGAAGTCGTCCCGGCTGAGCGCGGCGCAGTCTTGCTGGTGGGAGACGCGGGAGAAGATTTTGTTTCCGTCTTTGGCCTTGACCGTCAGGCTGGTCCTGACAAAACCGTGCGCGTCAGCCGCACCATCGTCAAACGCGTGCTCACCGAGCGAGTCTCAATCCTGAGCAGCGACGTGAAGGAGAGCGAAGCCTTCTCAGCGTCCGAGAGCCTCATCGCTTCTTTAATCAAATCCGTGCTTGCCGTCCCGCTCATCATTTTCGAGCGCGCGCTCGGCGTCATCTATCTCGATTCGACAGACGTGGCCGTGCGCTTCAATCAGGACCACCTGCAACTCGTCTCGGCTGTGGCAAACATTACGGCGGTTGCGCTTGAGAACGCAAAGCATGTCGGATGGCTTGAGAGCGAGAATCAACGTCTTCAGAGCGAGATTGAGATTGAGCACAACATGATTGGCGAGAGCGCGCCGCTGCGCAAGGTCTATCAGTTTGTCGCCAAAGTCGCGCCGACGGATTCCACCGTCCTCATACGCGGCGAATCAGGCACAGGCAAAGAACTCGCCGCCCGCGCCATTCACCAGAACAGCCTGCGCGCTGCTAAAGCCTTCATCGCCGTCAACTGCGCCGCGCTCACCGAAACTCTCCTTGAATCCGAACTCTTCGGTCACGAGAAAGGCGCGTTCACAGGAGCGATTGCGCAGAAGAAAGGGAAGATTGAGCTGGCTGAAGGCGGCACGCTCTTTCTTGACGAGATTGGCGAGATTGCTCCGACCTTGCAGGCGAAACTTTTGCGCGTGCTGCAAGAGAGAGAATTTGAGCGCGTCGGCGGCACGCGCCCCATCAAAGTTGATCTGCGTTTGATTGCGGCAACGAACAAAGATTTGGAAGAAGCCATCAAGGACGGCAGCTTTCGTCAAGACCTTTACTATCGCCTCAACGTCGTCTCCGTCACGATGCCGCCCCTGCGCGAGCGTCGTGAAGACATTCCTCTTCTCGCCAGCTACTTCGCTGCGAAATACAGCAAGAAGTGCAAGCGCAAGGTGATGGGCATCAACGCTCAGACTCGTTCTCTTCTGACGGAATACGATTGGCCCGGCAACGTGCGCGAGCTTGAGAATGCAATCGAGCGCGCCGTCGTACTCGGCTCCGGCGACCGCATCCTGCCTGAAGATTTGCCCGAAGCAGTGCTTGAGAGAGAAGCCACCGCCGGAAGCGACGCTGCGGCCAGCACGAAATACCACGATGCCGTCACGGAAGTTAAAAAGCAGCTTATCCTCAAAGCCGTCGAGCAGGCGCAGGGCAACTACACAGAGGCCGCGAAACTGCTCGGCGTTCATCCAAACTATCTTCATCGCCTGATTCGCAATCTGAATTTGAAATCGTTGCTGAAGAAGTAAGCGTACAGAGCTATGGCTGCTTTTCAAGCTCTGCCTGATGAAATGTCGCGCGCTCTTTCCAGCGACGATAGAGGTGGAGCGCGAGCGCGAGCCAGAGGCCGCCGAAGAGGTACGCGCCGATGACATCGCTCGGCCAGTGTTCGCCAAGATAGACGCGCGAGAGTCCGACCAGCGCAACCGGCAGCGCAGTCAACGTGAGCGCAAGGCGACGCTCAAGCGAACGGTGTTTGAGCATCGCGTAAGCGACGAAGAAGAGGAAGCCGAAGTAGCAGACGTAAAAAGTGACGTGGCCTGAAGGGAAGCTCTGCGTCTTAAGCTGTGTGTAAACTCTGACCAGATCGGCTGTGGGTCGCGGGCGCGCGATGATTGTCTTGAGGATAAAATTCATCAGTTCGCCGCCGCCTGCGCTCAAGGTTAAGCCTGCCGCTTCGCTGCGATGATGAAATGCGAGAAAAGCAATCACGGTGGCAATCGTCAGCAGCCACGGCGTCAGGCCGTTGCCAACAAAAGAGACTGCGCGCATCAAGCCGAAGAGGCCGGGCACGCGCCAGCTCTGAAACGCGACTGAAAACGCTCTGTCCCAAACGAAGTAATGGTAAGTGTGCGCGAACAGGGCGAGCGAGAGAAACGCCGCCAGCGCGATGACATAAATAAACTGCGCCCGCCGCAAACGCAGCACTGCGCGGCGTCTGGATTTCTGCTGTAACAGAGCTTCCGCGTGCGCGTCATCTTCATGCTCCATGCTCTTCATCTTAAATCATTCGACTCGAACATCGCAGCTACAAAGTAAGAATTGGATGATTAACTAAATCCGGGTGCTCATGTAGCAAGCAGTTTCTCGCAAAGGCGCAAAGAAAAGAAAAACCAAAGAACGCTGGTGAAGCATTCAACTCGTTTGCGCTCTTTTGTCTTTCTGTTCTTCGCGCCTCCAGCGTGAAACCGCTTGTTTGAGTATCACTCTCTTGAAGTTCTATTCAGACCATGCACGGGCATCATCCATCAGTTATAATACTAACCGCTCCCGAAAACATTTGAAGCAAGATTGTCGCCGCGCAGTGGTCCATCTGCGCGGGCGATGGAGGCTTAAGTTTTGTTAAGAGTCGAATATCGTGACGGTCTCTACCTGCCTGACATTGACCTGTGGCTGGATGCGGACGGGCCGCGCGAGCATTGCGTCATCTCGCACGGCCATTCGGATCACATCGCGTCCCACGCTTCTATCGTCGCCACGCCTGAGACGGCGCGCATCTTTCGCCATCGCTGCGGCGACACTCAGATGGAAACTCTTCGATACGGCGAGCGAAAAAGTTACGGACGCTACGCTCTGACATTTTTCCCTGCGGGCCATTGCTTAGGCTCCGCGCAGGTGCTGGTGGAAGCCGATGGAGAGCGATTGGTTTACACGGGCGACATCAAGCTGCGCCCGAACGTGACGGCTGAGAATGCTGTAATAGTTCCTTGCGACACGCTCGTCATGGAATCAACTTTTGGCGATCCGCTTTACAGATTTCCACCCGACATAGTAACAACGGAACGGCTCTACGCGGCTGTTGATCGCGCACTCTCTGACGACCGTATGCCTGTCGTACTGGCTTATGCACTGGGCAAAGGGCAGGAGGCTCTTGAGCTGCTGCTGCGCCGCGACTATCGCGTGACGCTGCACGGCTCTGTCTGGAACGTCTCGGAGATTTACCGCGAACTCGGCGTGCAGTTTTCCGGGCCGTATGAAAAATATGATCGAGAGCATTTGCGCGGGCGCGTGCTCGTGACGCCTCCGGGTTGCCGCAAGCAGCCGATGATTACAAATATCGAGCGGCGTTACCTGATCATGCTCACGGGCTGGGCCTTGAACAAAAGCGCGCCGTACATGTACAGGAACGTGGATTTAATCCTCCCGCTCTCAGACCACGCAGACTTTGATGAGCTGGTCCATCTCGCGCGCGCGTCTCAAGCGCAGCGCATCATCACCATGCACGGCGAGCCAAAGTTTGCAGCGCACCTCAGAGAGCTTGGCCTCAACGCCGAACACCTCGCGCATCATCCGGGAACGGAAGCTGCCAAGACCGCGAAGAAACGCGGGACGAAGAAAGCTGCGACGGCAGTTGAGCGTACTTTGTTCAATTAACTGAAGCTTGTGCATAAATCCGCCGCGCGAGCGGCGAGTTGATTTTAGCCCGGCG
>JBAWGU010000117.1:0-10592 GCA_049593215.1 Pyrinomonadaceae bacterium | reverse complement strand
GCGTAGCTCGTGTCAGAACCGCCTGCGGTAGCGGGCGGGTCGTGGTTTAGTCATCACGTGAGTCAGTCTAAACTTATACCCGCCCGCTACCGCAGGCGGTTCTGACTTGGATGCCTTGCCAAAGCGGCTACATTCAATCGCAAACCGCTATAGTTCATGTAACGGCGGCAAGCGGCAGAAATTTTCTCGCAGCAAGAGGTGCGAATCCCTCTTCTCAGCCCCTCTATTAATTACAGCACCGGAAACTCGAAGACTCAGGAGAGCAGCCACGAGAGTCAGAATCAATGATAAGCTTGAAAAGACGCCGCGATTCTCACAGGAGTAAAATCAAATGTCTCGCACAAATCATCTGAAACGTTCCTTACAATATCTCCCGGCTTTAATCTTCATCACTCTGGCATTGCTTCCTTGCCTGATGAGGGATGCAGGTGCGAAAGCGACATCTTCTAAGACTGATGCCACCTACACGGAAACAATTCTACAGGACAAGCCTCTGGGCTACTGGCGGCTGGAGGAGTCCAGCAATGCTGTGCCTGTGTTGGATAGTTCAGGCAACGGCATTCATCTGACTAACTCTCGCTATACGGGATGCTGCTCACCGCCAACCCTCGGGAAAGACGGCGCGCTCTTGAATGAGCCGAGCAAAGCTTTCGGCTACAGCGGCTGGGGCACTTCGACAAGCACTCCTTCTTACGATGCTCCTTACAACCGTCTAGCCTTCACAACACCCTTCACTGTGGAAACATGGTTTCGCCCGGACGTTAATCGTGTTCACGACGATGGATACTGGCGTGAAGTTCTGGCCTCTCAGAGCACTGACGGCATTGGATACCAACTAGGTTGGGGCGGCGGGACGGAAGGCTTCGTCTTTGAGGTAAACACCAAAGACCCTCTGACCGGGGCAGTCACTGTTAATAAGGTTGGCAAGCCTTATCCTCTCGAAGTCGGAACCTGGTATCACGTCGTTGGAGTCTATGAAGAAGCTGCTTTGATGGTCTATCTCAATGGCGAACTTTTAGCTCGCAACACATGTGCGGGCGTGCTGGCTTCTCACACGCCCCAACTCGTAATCAGTTATGGCAGAGGCGGCGAGCCTGACTCTCAAGGACGAACATTAGAGGGCGCGCACGGCACGATTGACGAAGTTGCCGTGTACGAACACTCGCTCACTGCCGGGCGGATTCTGAGCCACTATCAAGCATCGGGTCGCAGCGTCGCCCCGCGCCTGACCAAACTCTCAACCAATCGCGGCGGCAACAAAGGCATAGTGCGTTTGCGCATCCTTGGAAACTACCTGCCAAGTGGGGCTGTGACCGTTAAACTAAACGCGACGGGACAGCCCACAATCAACGGCACAAACGCCACCCTCATTGACTCAACTCAAATCGTAGCGACTTTCGATTTAAGGGGAAGCGTGCCCGGCGCAAGAGATGTCGTCGTGACCTTCTCTGATGGAACGACTTTAACGATGGAGCAGGCGTTCATCGTTGAAGAAGGCGGCGAGGCTCAACTCTGGGTGGACATCATCGGGCGCGATAAGATGAGACCCGGACGCCCGCAGGCTTACTACATCTACTATGGCAATCGCGGAAACGCGGAGGCTTATGGTGTGCCGCTCTGGATCACCGGAATCCCTAAGGAGGTTGATGTCAAACTCGGCTTTACGATTACACCCCCTCCGCAGTTGCCGGGGCGACCTGTGATTGACTACAGCCAAGTTCCGTCCTTTGTTGAGACAGCGACAGAGAAGTTTCTGCCTCTCTACATTCCGGTTGTTCGCGCGGGCGAATCAAACTTTCTCAAAATCACACTCACCAGACCGTCTGCGGGAGATAACATTAAGTTAAAGGCTCTGATTCTTCCGACGCGATATAACCCGCCATTCAACAGGGAAGTTGCAAGAGTTGACGGCGTAGAGTCAACTGAACAAGCCACAGGCTGTGTCAATTCCATTGTTCACGAAGCGATAGACATTACGCTAACCGTGAGCGGCGCGGATAAGATTTTGGAATGCGCCGCAAACGTAGCTTCGGAAGGTGAGAGCATTCAGGATGCAATTCAAACAGAAGTCTATAACGAGACCGGCATCAGCCCGGCCTTCTCTGTCACACAGATAGTTGTAGGGGCCGGGGGCGTTGCCGTGTCTTGCTTTGAGGGCTTCACGATAGGCAAATGGATCGGATATACACAGATAGGTCTTGGGGCGATTAATGTTGTGGCAGGCTGTTGGGGAGCTATTGGCTCTGCCATCGCAGATATAGGCACGATACTCTCCATTGACCCTAACGATAAGGTTGGCGCGCAGGGAATCGGCCCGTCAAGATACCTCTCAGGCGAAGAGCCTTTGCGCTATGCCATCTACTTTGAGAATAAGGCGGAGGCCACTGCGCCCGCGCAGGATGTGGTCATTACGGATCAACTCGATGCGGCCAAATTAGATTTTGACACTTTCAGTCTTGGTCCTATTGCGTTCGGCAAAGATAGGCAGATTATCCCGCCCGCAGGCTTGAGCGAATACGCGACAGATGTTGACCTGCGCCCTGCGCAAAATCTGATCGTGCGCGTTGATGCCAGACTTGATAAGACGACGGGGTTGCTCACATGGCGTTTTACTTCGCTTGACCCGGCGACGCTCAATCCGACGGAAGACCCGACGGCTGGCTTCCTTCCTCCGAACAGGAATGCGCCCGAAGGCGAAGGTCAGGCGCTCTTTACTGTGCGGCCAAAGAATGATTTAGCCACCGGCACGGAGATTCGCAACAAGGCGCGCATCGTCTTTGACATCAACGCGCCAATTGATACTCCCGAATGGCTCAACACAATTGACAACTCGAAGCCTGCGAGCCATGTGCTTCCGCTCGCGGCTCGGCAGAATTCATCAAGCTTCGAGGTTAAGTGGTCGGGGACTGACACAGGTTCGGGCGTGAAGTCTTACACCATCTTCGTCTCTGAGAATGGCGGGCCGTTCACGCAGTGGCTCGTCAACACGCCTGCCACATCAAGTATCTTTGCCGGGCAACCGGGCCGAAGCTACGCTTTCTACAGCGTGGCGCAGGATGCGACCGGCAACGTCGAGGATGACGCGGCGACGGCTGACGCGACGACTGTGACAGCGCCTCTCATGCTGCAATTCAGCAGCGCCACCTTCAACGCCGCAGAGGGCGACGGGCACGCTACTGTCAGCGTTATTCGTTCAGGCGGCAACACGGATGCTGTCTCTGTTAATTATGCTGTCAACGATGGCACGGCCACGCAAAGGACTGACTACCTTCTCACCACCGGAACGCTTCACTTTGCTGCCGGAGAGTTAAACAAAACTTTCAGCATTCCCCTGATTGATGACGCTTACGCAGAGAGCAGCGAAACTATCAATCTCTCTCTGGCTAATTTGAGCGCAGGCAGTTTGGGCACACCTCCGACAGCCGTGCTGACGATTTCCGATAACGACACAGGGCAATCAACTTCCAACCCGATAGACGAGGCGCAGTTCTTTGTGCGTATGCACTACTATGATTTTCTTAACCGTGAGCCGGACGAAGAAGGCATAGCCTACTGGTCATCTCAAATCAGCAACTGCGGCAACAATCAGGCTTGCGTCAACTCGCGGCGCGTCAACATCAGCGCAGCCTTCTTCATCGAGCTTGAGTTTCAGGACACGGGTTCTTTCGTCTATCGCTTCTACAAAGCGACGTATGGCGAGCGACCGGGCTATGCGCAGTTCATGCCGGATAGAAGCCGCGTCGTCGGAGGGGCTAACCTTGAGGCAGGCAAGCAGGAGTTTTCAGACGACTGGGTGCAAAGACCTGAGTTTCTTCAGAAGTATGCGGCGAGCATGAGCGGCGCACAATTTATAGATGCCATCATTCAAACCGTTCAGCAAGGCTCAGGCGTTGATCTTTCAGGACAGAGGGCGGCGCTGCTTAGTGATTACAACTCTCAACATAGCCGCGCACGGATCGTGCGTCTGGTTGCGGATAACGAAACGTTCAAGGCAGCAGAGTATAATCGCGCCTTCGTCCTGATGCAGTATTTCGGTTATCTGCGCCGTGACCCGGACGAGGCTGGCTACGAGTTCTGGGTGAACGTGTTAAATAACAGGGAGCCGAACAATTTTCGCGGGATGGTTTGCGCCTTTCTCACTTCAACTGAATACCAGCAACGGTTCAGTTCTGTGGTGACACGCAAAGACAATATCTGCGGCAGCCTCGCGCCATAGTTGGTGGGGCGTACATCATCATGCAATGAATTGTCAGGAACGGCTGCGAGCGCGGCGGATTGAAACTTTTCCTGTCGAAGCTGATTTAACCCGGAGGCCAGCTCAGGTCGCGCCCGCCCAGAACGTGTAGGTGAAGGTGAAAGACGGATTGGCCTGCGCCCGCGCCGGTATTGATGACCGTGCGATAGCCGTTCTCGGATAGCCCCTGCTCGTTGGCTATGCGCGCGGCGACGCGCAGCAGGTGGCCTAAGAGCGCTTCGTCTCGCTGCGAAGCGTCGTCGAGCGATTCCATGTGCTCGCGCGGAACGACCAGAACGTGCGTCGGGGCCTGCGGGTTGATGTCGCGCAGCGCGACTGACAGTTCGTCCTGATAAATAATCTCTGCGGGAATCTCGCCCGCGACAATGCTGCAAAAGAGACAGTCCATACGCTTAGTGATAAGTGACTAGTGATAAGTAATAAGAAACGAACGAGAAGAGAATAGCTCTTTTCTCATCACTTGTCACTCATCACTTGCTACAGCCTTCTGAAGTTGGCCCGTGACGGACTCTTTGATGCGTACTATCTCCGCGCCGACCGAGCGCAGCTTGGCTTCTATCTTTTCGTAGCCGCGATCAATGTGATAGACGCGCTCAATGATGGTCTCGCCCTGCGCCGCCAGACCTGCGAGCACAAGCGAGGCGGAAGCGCGTAGGTCAGAAGCCTGTACACGCGCGCCCGTGAGCGGCGTCGGGCCTTCGACAATCGCGCGGTTGCCTTCGATGTGAATGTGCGCGTTCATGCGCTGCATCTCTGAAGCGTGCATGAATCGGTTCTCAAAAATAGTTTCGGTAATCACGGCCCGCCCCTTTGCCTGTGTCATCAGGGCCATGTACTGCGCCTGCATGTCCGTAGGGAAACGCGGGTACGGTTCCGTCTCAACGTCGCTTGCCTTCAACCCTCCCGCGCAGCACTGCACATGCAGAGTGCTTTGATTAACCTCTTCAATCTCTACGCCAGCCTCGCGCAGTTTTGAGATGACGATAGCGGAATGCTCAGGGCGGCAATCCTTAATCTCAAGCTCGCCGCCCGTAATTGCTGCGGCGACAATGAAAGTCCCCGTCTCTATGCGGTCTGGAATAATCGTATGCTCCGCCGCGCCAAGCGACTCGACGCCTTCGATAGTGATCGTGGGTGAGCCTGCGCCGCGCACACGCGCTCCCATCTTGTTCAGGAGTTCCGCGAGGTCTGTGATTTCAGGCTCGCGCGCGGCGTTGTGTATCACAGTCTTACCTTCTGCAAGCGTCGCTGCCATCATCAGGTTTTCAGTGCCCGTCACAGTCACCTTGTCAAAATGAATCTCGCCGCCGCGCAAGCGTCCACCCTGCGGCGCGCGTGCCACGACATCGCCGGATTCCAAGCCAACCTCCGCGCCCAGGTGCTTGAAGCCTATCAGGTGCAGATCAATCGGGCGCGTGCCGATGGCGCAGCCTCCGGGCAAAGAGACCTTCGCTTTACCAAATCGCGCGAGCAGCGGTCCAAGCGCAAGCACAGAGGCACGCATCGTTTTGACAAGCTCATACGGAGCTTCAAAAAGCTCCACGTGTGCGGCTGTAATCTTATGCGTGCGCAACTCAGGCGTGAGCACGGTCGCGCCAACGTCTTCGAGCAAGCGACGCTGCGTGATGATGTCGCGCACGTAAGGGATGTTGTGCAGCGTGACAGTTTCCGCAGAGAGCAAAGCGGCGGCCATGCACGGCAGCGCAGAATTCTTCGCTCCGCTAATCGCAATGCGGCCACGCAAAGGGCGGCCACCAACAATTCTAAATTTATCCATGGGCGATAAGATTAAAGGAAAAAGTAAAAAGGTAAAAGGCAGAAAAGAAGGATATGAAGAGGAATAAGTGAAGCTTCTGGATTATGGAAAATATTTGTAAATATCTTTTCTGTTCATGAATCGGATAAAGACAACTGTGTCATTATCAAGCTCAATGCCGATTCGATAATCTCCAAGTTTCAAACGAAAATAGTTCCCGCCGCCCTTGAGTTTTTTTTATGTTCGCAATCCCGGCCAAAGAATTGGCTTTCTCAACATTTAAAATCGCATCTTTAACGCGAATAAATAAACTTTTGTCTTTGATGTTCTTCAAATCTTTGGTGAAGCTATTGCTGAACTCAACTCTCACTGTTCGCCCTCTAAAATAGCAAACACTTCATCGCGCGAGACCCTCTCGCTGCTGCGCCCTTCCTCTATAGCGCGCGCAAGAGCAATATCTTCCATTGCCTCTTCAATGATCTCCCTTACTAAATCTCTATGTTCTTCGAGAGCTTCGCTGAGAGCCGATTTCAATATGTCTTTCAATTTCGCTTCGTCAATCGTTGCCGCCATAAATTTTTCTCCTGCTTTATTGATACCAAATTAACACTGTTCCATATTGAAAGGAAGAGAAACACCATCTGTTGCCCTTCCAATCTCTAGCCATCTAATTTCAAAGCAACTGTGCGCGGGATGCCTTGCAGGTCTTGATGAATGTCTAAGAGCGTCCAGATGCGCGGGTCAATCAGTTGACGAACGGCTTCGTGCTGGTCGAAGCCTATTTCCATGAGCAGGTAGCCTGCGGGCAGCAGAAAATGCGGCGCGTCTTCGAGCAAGCGTTTGATGATGCGCAGGCCGTCGCGTCCGGGAGTTAAAGCGACGCGCGGCTCGTGTTCGCGTACTTCTCTTTGCAGACCTGCGAGCGCGTCTTCTGCGACGTAGGGCGGGTTGGAGAGAATCATGCGGAAGCGCACGGTATTGCTGTCGAGAGCGGCGAAGCAATCTGAGACGATCAGGTTGATTCTGTCTCCGACATTATGACGCTCGGCGTTGCGCGCGGCGACGCGGAGGGCGCGGGGCGAGATGTCTATGGCGACGGCACGCGTGTCGCGGCGCGTGTGCGTGATGGCGATGGGAATGCAGCCTGTGCCTGTGCCTATGTCGCAGATGAGAGGCGCGCTCTCTTCTTTTAGAAGTTCGAGCGCGGTTTCAACCAGCAACTCAGTTTCAGGTCTTGGAATCAACACGTCAGGCGTGACTTCAAAATCAAGCCCGAAAAATTCCTGCTGGCCTGTGATGTATTGCAGAGGCTCACCCGCCGCGCGGCGTTCGACTGCATCACGAAAGCGCGTGAGGTCTCCGGGCGCGAGGCTTTCATCCGAATGAGCGATTAAGTATGCGTGGTCGCGCGCGAGCGCATGGATTAAGAGAGAGACGGCTTCGCGCCTTGCTTCGGGCACACCTGATGCTTCGAGTATGCGCGCAGCTTCCGCGATGGCCTGTGCAATATTGAGATTCATGCTGGCGGTCTGGCTTTCCGGCTCTCTTTGCCTTTTACGTTTTGGCCTCTCTATAATACGATGCACAGAAAGCGGAAGAACAATCAAACAAAGCCGGAGCGCGCGAGCGGCTTCTCTTTTTATGCTCGTCGCGCGCGGGCTTTCGTACAAGGAGGGAAAGGAAATGAGAGCCGAGTTTCATATCAAAGGGATGCACTGCGAGTCGTGCGCTGTGGACATCAAAGAGACGCTGGAAACAACTGCGGGCGTGCGCAAGGCTGAAGTGACTTTCAACGGCAAGACCGCCGTAGTTGATTTTGACGACAACACTGTTCAGGAAAAGACGCTCATCAAGAAGATACAGGATTTGGGATACAACGCGACCGTCGCGGACGAATCGCAGAATCAGGCGAGCGCATAAAGGGAGGGAAGAAACGTGAGCGAAAGTTTAGAAAAAGACGACCTCGTTGATGACAGAGGTACGAATCAAACGGAGGGCCGCGCACTGCTCAAGAAGCTGCGCGATCAGGGCTTCGATTCAAGCGACGAGAAACTGGCTGTCGCGCTGGGTCGCCCCATCGAAGAGGTTGAAGCGTGGACAGGCGGAGCCGAGCCTGTTGACGACGACGTAATTATGAAAGCGCGCGGCATCGCGCAAGAGCGGGGAATAAATCTGGAATAAAGCTGTCCGTTGTCCGTAGTCAGTTGTCCGTTGTTCGTGATTGCTGAATTGAATGCTAAAGATAAAGCGTTCATCATGAATTACACTCAAAACAACTGACAACGGACAACTGACTACGGACAATTGAGTAATGAACGACAAGCTCGACAAGGCAGCAGACGCGCTCTTCGAGTCGTACACGGCTGACGACATCAAGATTCATCATCTTGATCGGAGGCCGTTGCCGTCACACGCAGAGATTATACGTGTGCTGGTGACGATGCACGAGCTGCTGTTTCCCGGCTACATCGGCGCGCAGGGTTTGATGGGCGACCATCTGCGCACACACGTCGAGTCGCGCCTCTCATGGCTCTTTGAAGTTCTCACGGAACAGATCAGCCGCGCCATAGATCATGCGACAAAAATCGGTGAGCCTTGCGCCGTCGCAGAGTTTGAAGCGAGCGACTGCGCCGTCGCCCTGCTTTCAGAACTGACGCGCCTGCGCGAGGTCTTAGCTTCGGATGTGCAGGCGGCTTATGAAGGCGACCCGGCGGCGACTTGCAAGGACGAAATCATTTTCAGCTATCCGAGCATCTATGCCGTGATGGTCTATCGCATCGCGCACGAGCTGCACAAGATGAAAGTGCCTCTCATCCCGCGCATCATGACCGAGCACGCTCATCACCGCACAGGGATAGACATTCATCCGGGCACACAGATAGGCTCGCGCTTCTTCATAGATCACGGCACGGGCGTCGTCATCGGCGGCACGGCCATCATCGGCAACAACGTCAAGCTCTATCAGGGCGTGACGCTCGGCGCGTTCTCTTTCGACAAGGATGCAAAGGGTGAATTGGTGCGCAACACTAAAAGGCATCCGACGATTGAAGATGATGTTGTGGTCTATGCTGGCGCGACCATTCTTGGCGGCGAGACAGTCATCGGGCGCGGCAGCGTGATCGGCGGCAACGTCTGGCTCACGCATTCCGTCCCTCCGGGGACGCGCGTCGTTCAGGAATCACCCAACCTGAGAATCATCACAGCCGATCAAGCTGCCTCTTAAAATAAAATATGCCCGCCTCTTATCCCAACCTTGCCTTGAGCGGAAGGAGTGTTACACACCATGAACGACGCTTGCCTGAATATTTCCGCCCGCAGTTGTTTTGACTTCTACGGATAGTGTGAGGCTTTTCTCAAAACGCAACGGTGACGGGAATCCTATCGTCAAATTACTCTTTTTCCCACCTAAAAGCACTATCCCGTATGGATTTTGCTGCGTGAATCCAGAGTCCGTTGCATCCGCATATGAGATACTAACCACGTTTCGCCCGTCTATAGCGAGATTGACGACTGTAGAGGGCTTCGGACCAAACTGTGCCACCTGTGCGCCTAGAAAGATGCCTGGCCCTTTCAAATTGACTAGCAACCAGTCACCCGCAGGCACGCTAGGGCCTACACTCCCGTCTGTTCTCTGAGGTGCACATACGCCCGTCAAACAATTCTTGGTTGCCATTTTGTTTATCTCCTTGCCTATAAGGCTAACAAGAAAGTCTCTCGTCAGCAGTGATATGAGCGAGGTATCCAAATACTCCGGCAACACTCGTGCCGAGAGCCATAATAATGAAGTCATGCGTATTCACAGCCAGAAACAGTACATTGGGTTCCAGATGAGATTGTGAGATGTCTACTAATGATGACATCTTGCTCTATATCTAGCTAAATTTGTAGACAGGGCTGAAATCTGAGGGGCTTGCTATCGGGCGGGAGTCTGACCATTCAATAGGAATCTAACTTTAATTTGACCGTTTCAAGTTACAGGAATCGCGCGCTTATTCAAACTTTCTATCCCGTGTAAGCGATAAAGAGTCTCTTACCTCCCGTGTTGATGGACCCCCTTTGGCTGAAATGGCCCGAGGGGGTTCATTGCTAAAGGGAGGGGTTTAACAAAGTTGGCACGGGAAGGAGATGCTCCCTAAAGATGAGCGCCCTCACGAAAAGCATTCTTCTATTCTTTTTGAACTGGCTCGACGCGCAACTGACGATTGTCTGGGTGCGCTCAAATCTGGCGACGGAAGGCAACAGCCTGATGGCACACCTTCTCAAGCAGGGCGATGCGCCGTTTCTCTTCGTCAAGCTCTCGCTCGGCGCGTTCGCGGCCTACGTCCTTTACAGATGCTCTCATCTGCCTCTGGCGCGGCGCGGCATGAAGCTTGTTTTGGGGATTTATCTGGCCCTGATGCTCGTACACTTAGCGACCGGCCTCTCCGCCCTCGGCTGGCGAGAGCCTGAACGCATGATCGCCTATCTTGGCAACCTGCCGAACGCAGTGCTTGCAATCTTTTCTTAAAAATAATTCATAAAAATAGAGCGGACGCTGCCGGAACGAACGGTTTCTCGCAAAGGCGCGAAGAAAAGAAAAAC
>JBAWGU010000116.1:0-5320 GCA_049593215.1 Pyrinomonadaceae bacterium | reverse complement strand
TTCCGGGAGCGCAGGCATCTTGCCTGCAAAGCGTGCTATAGCACGCTCACGCGAGTTTCGCTTTCACTCAATCTGGAAACTATCTTTACTTCTGTTCGCGCATTCGCGCTCATGGCAGGCAAGATGCCTGCGCTCCCAGATTAGCGTAATAACGGCTGCGCTTCGCCCGCCCTCACAGTTTCGGGAAGCGCGCGGTGTGTGCTCATTAAAAACGCGGAGGTGCTTGCGCGTAGCGCATTGCCGTGTGTGGCGGCGATGCGCACGAAGCGGCTGAAGAGGGACGCGCCGTAATAGTAGCCGTCCTGCATACTGACCAGCACGTCTGCGTTGTGTCGCACGCGCGGCGTGTTCAAAGAGTTGAAGAGGTTCGAGAGCGCATCGGGGTAAATGTGATTCGCCGTCCGCGCATACCACGCCGCGTCTGAAGCGTACCCCGCGTTATCCAATTCTTCATCTTCCATCAGAGCTTTGACGAAAGGCGCGAGTTGCAGAGGATCGCCTGTCGTTTGCTCATAGCGATAGGCCAGCCCGTGTCCGTTTTGTCGCATGTCAATGCGCGCAACTCCGCGCCCGCCCTGCACCATCACGCTTCGCTCGCCTGCGCGATGAATTGAGAAATCAAGACCTTCGAGCGAAGTCAGCTCAGCAGCAACTTTCACCGCAGCCTCTTCACCCGCACAATACAGAGCCGCGTAACCGCACAGCCCGAACGCAGGGACAGCGATGCTCTTATCATTCTTCAACCCGTTCAAGCGATCCGTGAACTTGTAGCCGCGCCTGTTCAGATGCGTTTGCAGATGCACGCGCTTGTTCTCCTGCAAGTTCATGCCGTGATCCGAGAAGAGCACAATCTCCGTCTCCGCGCCGCAGCACTTTTGTATCTCTTTCAAAATTTTATCGAGCGATTCGAGCGCGACGCTCAGACGCTCAGGCCCGCGTATATGCAGCAGCCCGTCCGTGCCTTTGAGGAAAGCGAAGAAGTCGCGCGTCTGCGGCGCGTTGCGAAATTTTTCGTGGAAGCGGCGCATGTCCGCACGCCACACTGCTTCGGGCGCAACGTAGATGAGAAACTCAAACGGCAGAGGCTCCTGATAATCAAGCTCGTCCATATAGGACGAAGGAATCTTGTCAGGCGTGCGCCGCCCGATGTACTTGCTGATGCCGCCGCGCATCTCTCTCGTCTTGCGATCAAAGTAGAGACTCTCGTAACCGTTCGGCGCGCTCGCGCCCAGCATCTCAGAGAGCGCCACGTTCGTCAGCGTCGGAAACGGAGAGAGCAGGCGCGATGGCTCGCCAAACCCGTCAAACAGCCCGCGCTCCTTTGCAGCCCGTACCAGATCAAACGGCACGCCGTCCAGACACAACAACAAACGCCTGGGGCGCGTCACGCCCGCTCCACCCGAAATCTTTTTTCCGTTATTACTCATTTTGAATTTTAATGATGAAAAGCTGTCCGTTGTCCGTGGTCCGTGGTCAGTTGTTTGTGTTGGCTGACTTGAGGGCTTATCTTCAGCATTCAACATGGGCAACACTCAAAACAACGGACAACTGACTACGGACTACGGACAGTTCTTCATTCATCCCCTTCGTTCGCTTTCGCTTTAATCTTGTACGGCTCTCGCAATCCGTCCTTTGCTTCGTCGTGCGCGTCGTAGATGTCTGGGCGCGCAAGCACGGCGTGGTATTGCGTTAAGGCATCGTTTCGTTTTCCTGCAAGGTCAAGAGATTGTGCGGCCCGAAGATGTGCCATCGTGCCCAGTCCCTGCTCGGCGTTGGCAACCGTCGTCGTTGCCAGAAACTCTTTCGAGGCGCGCTCCCATTGGCCCGCAGTAAAGAGAGCTTCGCCGTATTTGAAATGAATCAGGTCTTGCGAGCGCGCCGCAGTGTCTCGCGTCGCGCGATCACGAAGCAGCGAATCGAAAATTTGAAATGCTTCACGCTCTTCCGCTTCCGCCGCGCCAGCCTTGTTTTCACGGCGATCAACCGCCGCCTGCGAAACGAGCGCGTCCGCAGATTCGAGTTTGAAAATATAGTTGCGCGGATACTTTGCGCCAAGCTCGCGCGAGAGCTTGAGAGCTTCCGCGAACCTTTGCTCGCGTTTGAGGACGGCGATGAGCATCACTTTGGCGTCGTCTGTGGCCCAGCGTCCTTCGCGCACGACGCGATTGAGAGTCTCTATGCCGCGCTTCTTCGAGCCGCGAAAGCCGCCAATGCTCGCCAGCAGCTTCACAGGCAAAGGTAAGCCGCCGACAATGTAATCGTAGAGACCAATGCTCAATTCCGCATCGTGAAAGTTCGGATCAAGCTTAATGACATCGCGGTGATGGTCAACTCCGTCAGAGCCGTCTCTCAGCGCGGAGATAAACCTGCGCTCGACTGCCGCCGCAAACGCGGCTTTCAACGATTGCGTCGCGCCTAGAAAGTAGAGAGCTTCAGCATCTTTCGGGTCGCGCCTGAGACGCGCCTGCGCGAGCTGCTTTGCCTGTCTGGTCCAATCTCTGAACTGCTCGACGGTGCGCGGGTCTGCCTTGTCTTCCGTCTTTGCGTAGAAAGAGTCGTTGTTATAGAGCGACGCCTGCAAGCGGCGCGACTCGTTCAGAGTTTGCAGCCAGAGGCTCGCGGCCAGAAATTGTGGACCAGCCGGATGCTCCGGGAAGAGCCGCGCGATCTCTTTGAACTTCATGCGAGCCGCATCGTAGTCCAGATTATAGAGCGCGTCGAAACCTTCACGGCGCAACTCTTCAAAACGCGCGCGGTCTGTCTCTTTAATCCATGAGGTCTTGACCTGTTGGCCTAAAGCGACGAGCGCCGTGTTGAGCACGACCAGCGCCGCGAGGATGAAGATTAAGTATTTCACAACGGATGCTCCTGATAAATAATATTGTAGTTCTTTCGCTTCCCGTCCATCCTGCTTCTTCTCTTTCTTATCATCCGCCTGTTCCTGCGCGCGCGGGAGTTTGAGCGCGCACCTGAGTCAATTTTTCAATCACACGCTTTGCCATTTCCGCCGCGCCGAGGTTGCCGTCCCAGATGATACGGCTGCCCGTGGCGACGACGATGCCCGTGCGTTGATGCGAGAGCGTGAAGGTAAATTTGTAAGTGAAGACAACGTGATCGAGAGTCAGTACGAGGTCAGCCACCTTCTCATCGTCAACGAAAGAGAGTCCCCAACTATCAATCTCAGCTCTCTTCTTAAGCTCGTTAATCAACTGTTCGGGCTTGAAAAAGTTTGTGCGGCTCGCCACGTAAATCGTCTTTGAAGCAAGCAGCACATCAACGGGCCGCGAAGGTTTGACCACGACTGACCCCGGCCCTCTCGCTTCAAGAGGCGAGACGGGACGCTCCGGGACAGAGACTTGGCTCTGCGGGATTGGTAACGGCTTGTTCACCACTTCTGCCGCCGTTGCTAAAGTCGAAGCGGGCTGAGCTATGACCGGGCGCACTGGATCAGTGATGCTGCTCACAGGTTTTGATTTACTTTTATCTTTACATTGCATCAAGACCAGCAGATGTTTTCCATTAACGTAAGCGTTGGTGTATACCTGTGCGGTGTCAAAGGTGGCAAGCGTAACCTCTGCCACAGCATTGTTCGGAGCGGCGAAAGCATGAGGCCATGCCCTTTTCGAGACCGCGACTGCAAGCCGCATCGAATCCGATCCAGAGGTTGAAGCCATTGATTCGTCCGTGTAAAACACGCTGGCAATGACCTTTGAATCTGTTCCCGGAATCTCGAACGATCTATCCGTTCTCTCTTCTTCACCGATTACCGGACTGAACTCTACAGTCTTGATGACACTCCCGGACTTGAAGTCCATGACCCCAACCTGACAACTATGGTCAGATGAAGGGCTGCTATCTCTCTGAGCAAATGCAGAGCACGTTCCCAACAGAAGAATCAACGCCGTGACAGCAAATAATTTCATGTAAAGCTCTCCAAATATTTTACGCCCGCGCCTGTGTTGAAGAGAACTATTCGCTCGTCCTCTTTCACCTCGCCCGCTTCAAACATTTTTTTCAGAGCAGGCCAGCACGCAGCTCCTTCCGGCGCGACAAAGAGACCTTCCGTCGCCCCGATCTCATGCACGGTAGCCAACAACTCTTCATCCGTGACGGCGACGGCTGTTCCGCGTGAAGCGCGCAGGGCATCGAGTATGAGAAAGTCTCCGATGGCTCGCGGCACGCGCAAACCCGATGCGGTCGTTTGTGCATTCGGAAACTCATCCGCGAATCGCTTCCCTTCCTTAAAGGCTTCGACAACGGGCGCGCATCCTGCGGCTTGCACAGAGACCATGCGTGGACGTTTTTCTCCAATCCAACCCATCCGCTCCATCTCGTCGAAAGCTTTCCACATGCCTATCAATCCTGTGCCGCCGCCTGTCGGATAGACGATGACATCCGGCAACGTCCAATCCATCTGCTCCGCAACTTCATAGCCGAGCGTCTTCTTGCCTTCTACACGATAAGGCTCTTTCAGCGTAGAGACATCAAACCAGCCTTCCGCATCTTTTCGCCGCGCCACTTCCGCGCCGCAGTCAGTTATCAACCCGTCAATGAGCGTAACGTGCGCGCCCGTCTGTTCGCATTCGACTATGTTCGCACGCGGCGTATCGCGCGGCATGAAGATGAAAGCTTCGAGGCCAGCACGCGCAGCGTAAGCGGCGAGCGCGCCCGCAGCATTTCCGGCAGAAGGCACTACGAGTTTTCGTGCGCCCAACTCCAACGCCATCGAGACCGCCGCCGCCATCCCGCGCGCCTTGAAACTCTGCGTCGGATTCTGCGACTCGTCTTTAATGAAAAGATTCTTGAGTCCTAACTGCGCGCCCAGACGCTCAGCATGAAGCAGTGGCGTCCAGCCTTCGCCGAGCGAGATGATGTGCTCTTCCGTCTCGACAGGCAGCACCTCCGCGTAACGCCAGAGGTCTGCGCGGCGTGTTCGCAAACTTTCTTTTGTCAAAGTGCGCGCGGCGCGTTCCAGATCGTAACGAACCAGAAGCGGCTTGCCGCATTTCTCACAGAGATTTTGCAACCTTTGTGCCTCGTGCCTTTCGCCGCACAGAGCGCACTCAAGATGTGTGACATTCATTAGCAAAAGCGTTCCTTTCAAAGATATTCAGGCCGTCAGAGGAATTTCCGATAGCAACTCAAACAGCAACACTTTTCATTACAAGTGGAGCAATTTTCTTGCACCTATTCTGGGAGCGCAGGCATCTTGCCTGCAAAGCGTGCCGCAAGCACGCTCACGCGAGTTTCGCTTTCATTCAATCTTGAAACTATCTCTTCCTTTTGTTCGCGCCTCTTGGCGCTCATAGCAGGCAAGATG
>JBAWGU010000115.1:0-4953 GCA_049593215.1 Pyrinomonadaceae bacterium | reverse complement strand
GCATAGGAACGGTTATTCACGGTCACTTCCAGAACTTCATGCTGTGCGTCGTTCTTTGCCACGCGGCAATCGAAGACGCGGCCACCTTCGAGCAGTAAATATGCGCCGCGCTCCAACTCGCTCACTTCTAATTCGTAGCGGCTGCCATCAATCAAGGCAACCACACGCGCGCCTTCACGCTTGATCTCTAGCTCGTGCTTGCCGCCTTCGATTTCTGCTGTCAGTCGCATCTTCTTATAACGTCAGATTTGAAATTTCAGATTCAAGATAAAGGTTAAAGGCTACGTGTTCGCCACTGAAAACTGAAAACCGAAAACTGAGAACTAAACTTTATTGTTAAGCAGTGCGGCGCGTCCGGCGATGCGCCATTTGCTCTGGTCATGCTCGCGCGGCTGGTGATTGGATGAAAGCTCTTTCTGGCGCGAAGCGTAATCGAGCGCGGCGGCGATGAGCGCGATGTCGCGCTGGTGCGTGGCGGCCTCAACAGATTCGTTTGCGCCCGGTTGAGCTTGAGAGCGCCGCTCGTTGAAGCGAGAGATGAAGCCTGTGTCTAAACGTCCGGCGATAAACTCCTCGTCGTTGACTATGGCGCGGAAGAAGGGAAGCGTCGTCTTGATTCCTCCGACAGTGTATTCGCCGAGCGCGCGGCGCAGGCGATCAATCGCTTCCTCGCGCGTGCGTCCCCATGCGGCGAGCTTGGAGATCATCGGGTCGTAGTAGATTGAGACTTCCGCGCCCGAAGTGACGCCGCCATCGTCGCGTACGCCTGGACCTGCGGGCACGCGCAGCGCGTTGATGCGCCCGGGCGAGGGAAGAAAATTGTTCTCAGGGTCTTCCGCATAGACGCGGCACTCAATCGCGTGCCCCGTCCAACTGACATCTTCCTGTTTGAAAGAGAGCGGCGCACCATCTGCCACCATAATCTGTTCGCGCACGAGGTCTATGCCCGTGACGAGTTCTGTGACGGGATGCTCGACCTGTAGGCGCGTGTTCATCTCAAGAAAGTAAAAATCGCGCGTCGCGTCTGCAACGAGAAACTCGACTGTGCCCGCGCCTGTGTAATCAACCGAGCGCGCAATCAGGATGGCAGCCTCGCCCATCTTAGCGCGCAAGCTTTCATCGTTGATGGGCGAAGGGCATTCTTCAATCACTTTCTGGTGGCGACGCTGTATGGAGCATTCGCGCTCGCCCAGGTGAACGCAGTTGCCGTGCTTGTCTGCGAAGATTTGAATCTCGATGTGGCGCGGGCGTTCGACTACCTTTTCGAGATAGACGGACGCATCGCCAAAGGCGGCAGCCGCTTCCGATTGCGCCGTCTCGAAAGCCGAGCGCAATTCCGTTTCGGCAGCTACGAAGCGCATCCCTTTGCCGCCGCCTCCGGCAGAGGCTTTAAGCATCACAGGATAGCCGACGCGCGCGGCTGTCTCTCTTGCATCTTCAAAGGAAGCGAGCGCCTCGGTTGTGCCGGGAACTACGGCAACGCCCGCCTGAATAGCGGCGCGGCGCGCGCTGGTCTTCGATCCCATAATCTCCATCGCTTCTGCGGTCGGGCCGATGAAGACCAGCCCCGCCGAGACTGTTGCGCGCGCAAAATCTGCGTTCTCCGCGAGGAAGCCGTAGCCGGGATGAATCGCCTCTGCGCCGCACAAGCGCGCGACTTCAATGATGCGATCAATGCGGAGGTAGCTCTCAACGGAAGGCGCAGGGCCGAGCAGGTAGGCTTCGTCTGCGAGGCGAACGTGTTGCGCGCCCGCGTCCGCTTCGGAGAAGACTGCGACGGGAGAGATGCGCATGTCGCGGCAGGCGCGAGCGATGCGGACGGCAATCTCGCCGCGATTGGCTATCAGAATTTTACGAAACATAGTGTGGCGTGAGACATAATATAGAACGCTTGGAGTTAGGACAACTGACAAAAGAAACGGTTTACGAGACAGTTCACGCAAAGGCTCAAGAAAAGAAAGACAGAAGTTCGCAAAGACATTGAGTGTTTCTTTGCGTTCTTTGGTTCTTCTTTTCTTGCGCCTTTGCGTGAACCGTTTCGTTCCTTCATCAAGGTCAGCACTCGAACTTAACAACTGCGCGCTTCGTATGCTGTAATCAACGAGCAATGTAAAGCGCGTATGGCTTTCTTCGATTAATCAAGTATGAGCATCGAAGCCGGAACACACTTGGGGCGTTACGAGATTCGCTCTTCTCTCGGCGCGGGAGGAATGGGCGAGGTCTATCTGGCTCAGGACACAAAGCTGCGCCGCCCCGTTGCCCTCAAACTCCTGCCCGCGAAATTCACAGCAGACGAAGACCGCCTGCGCCGCTTTGAACAGGAAGCCTGCGCCGCCTCCGCTCTCAATCATCCGAACATCATCACGATTCACGAGATCGGGCAGGAAGACTCCGTGCATTTCATGGCGACGGAGTTTGTCGAAGGCGAGACTCTGCATCATCGCTTGAAGCGCAAGCCTTTGAGACTTCGTGAAGCCTTAGACATTGCCGTGCAGGTTGCAGATGCTTTGAAGATGGCGCACGCCGCAGGCATCGTGCATCGTGACATCAAGCCTGAGAACATCATGCTCCGCACGGACGGCTACGTGAAGGTGCTCGATTTCGGTCTGGCGAAGCTGACAACGCAGCAATTCCTGACAACGGACACGCAGGCTCCGACGCTTCCCAAAGTTGATACGGACCCGGGCACCGTGATGGGCACGGCCAAATACATGTCGCCTGAGCAGGCGCGCGGGCAAGACGTTGATGCACGCACAGACATCTGGAGTCTGGGAGTTGTGCTCTACGAAATGGTCACGGGGCGCGCTCCATTTGAAGGCGCAACGTCGAGCCACGTGATAGTCAACCTGCTGGAAAAAGAGCCAGCATCGCTCTCAACATATTTGCAGGACGCGCCCGCAGAATTGCAGCGCATCATCCGTAAGGCTCTGCGCAAGGATAGGGAAGAGCGTTACCAGACAATCAACGATCTGCTCGTTGATCTGAAAAGTCTGCGGCAGGAGTTGGAGATAGATGCAAGGCTCGAACAATCCTCTTCGCCGCACTTGAGCGTTGAGCCGAGAGTGACAAGAAGCAGTGGCATCATTGCCGCCGCCGCAGACACCTTGAAAGATTCACGCTCGCGCACCGTTACGGAAGCGACGCACACGGCATCGAGCGCAGAGTATCTCGTCAGCGAAATCAAGCGTCATAAGAAGGGAACTGCGCTTGCTCTCTTAGGCTTGTGCGCGATTATCGCAGGCGTTGTTTATCTCTCAATCTCTTTCAAACCTGCCGCCACGAAGAAGCCCGTCACGTTCTTGCAGAACATGCAGGTCACTCAGCTTACGACGAGCGGCAAGTCTCTGGACGCAGTGATTTCGCCTGACGGAAAATATGTGGCGCACGTGATTGATGATGGAAGCAAGCAGAGTCTCTGGGTCAGGCAGGTGGCGACGGCGAGCAACGTGCCGATTGTGCCGCCTGCGGAAGTCACTTATCAGGGAGTGGCATTTTCGCCTGACACCACTTTCATCTATTTCAATATGTGGGATCGCCAGAGCGTCGGCGCAATCTATCAGGTGCCTGTGGTGGGCGGGGCCGCGCCGCGCAAGGTCATCAACGATGTGCTCGGAGGCATCAGCATTTCTCCTGACAGCAAACGCATTGCCTGCGTGCGCGGTTACGCGAAAGAGAATGCGGCTGCTTTGATCGTGGCGAATACAGACGGCAGTAATGAAAAGATTCTATCCACGACGAAAGGGTCGGATGGCGTTTTTGGCGGAGCATGGTCGCCCGATGGAAAAAGACTCGCGGTGGTTTTCTGGAACGACAGCACAAAAACTTTGAGCCTCGTGGAGATTCCGGCAGAGGGCGGGGCGCAAAAACAGATTACAGCGCAGAAGTGGACAGGCATAGGCAATCTTGAATGGCTCGGAGACGGAAGCGGCCTTGTGATGAGCGCGTCGGACCAACGCAGAAGCCCCGCGCAAATCTGGTTCATCTCTTACCCTGACGGCGAGGCGCGAAAAATTACGAGCGACCTCAATGGCTACAACGTCATCAGCCTGACGGCGGATTCGAGCACGCTGGTGACGGTGCGCGGCAACGGCCTCTCAAATATCTGGACCATGAATGGCGAAGACAGAGAGCATGTGCGACAGGCTACTTCGGGGAACACGGAAGGCGCGAACGGTTTTGCATGGACGCCTGACGGCCATGTTGTGTATTCGTCCGTAGCGAGCGGCAACTGGGACATCTGGATTATGCAGCCGGATGGAAGCGGCCAGAAGCAGCTCACGTTCGATGCTCATGCCAATCGTCTTCCAACCGTCTCTCCTGATGACCGCTATGTTGTCTTCGTCTCAGACAGGACAGGCACGGATCAAATCTGGCGCATGAACATGGACGGCAGCGATCCGAAACAACTCACGAACGTGGACGGCGACACGGCTCCCAACGTCACGCCTGACAGCCAGTGGGTGCTCTATAATTCTGTCAGCGCGGGCAAGCCTTCAATCTGGAAAGTTTCCATCGGCGGCGGCGAGCCTGTGCAGGTGACTGACACGCAAACGCCTTATCCTGCCGTCTCGCCTGATGGAAAGTTGATTGCCTGCTCCTACTGGGATGAGCAATCAAACCCGCAACAGTGGCGCATCGCCATTCTCTCTTACACAGATGGCCGGATAGTTAAGACCTTTGAAACGCCGAGGACTGCCGTCAACGGAGTGGGCAGCGTGATGTTGCGCTGGACGCCGGACGGGCGCTCGCTCGCGTTCGTGGACAATCGCAACGGCTCGTCAAACGTCTGGAGTCTTCCCGTTGACGGCGGCGCGGCGAAGCAGTGGACAGACTTCAAATCAGACACGATCTTCTACTTCGACTGGTCCCGCGACGGACGCCAACTCGCCACAGCCAGAGGGCATTGGACGAGCGACGTTTATTTGATTAAGGGATTCAAATAGGGGATAGGGG
>JBAWGU010000114.1:0-3740 GCA_049593215.1 Pyrinomonadaceae bacterium | reverse complement strand
GTGAATGAGAGAGCAAGCCGGAGTCGAGGACGCTCCGGCCTGTTTTTTATTTGAGTGCTTTGATGTTTGCCGGACGCGCGAAAAGGGAATCGGGGATGGTGGCGTTAAATTCTATGGATTGATAGTTGACGCGGCTCATTTGCACGCCCGCGCGGTAGTGGTCAATGATGAAGGGCGCGGTGACGCCGCCCGTTGAGACGAGTTGGGCGAGGCGGTCTTCTTCCGTCACCTCTTCGCCCTCTTCCGTCTTCTTTTTGTAAATGATTTTGGCGGGCAGAGCGTCACGCGCTCCAAACTCGAATTCGATTGTGAAACCGTCAGGGTAAGCGAGGCGCACGGCTTCGTTGCGCATTCCGATGCCAGCTTCGCGCCGTCCGATGTAGCTCAGCTTCGCGCCTTCCTTACGCCACCAGCCGCGCAAAAGGTTCTCGAAGCTTGTCCGCATCGCCTGGCGAAAATCTGTTGCCTGCTCTTTCGTCATGTCTTTGATGTTCTTCGCTGTGCCGTCAAAGACCCAGCCAGTGTCGCCCGTGTTCACCTGAATCACGCGCGTCCCTGTGCCCTTAAACTCCGTGCGCTCTCTGTCGGGATAGATCACGTAATCAACGAAGCTCATGGGCAGAGACGACGCGCCGTCTTTGAACTGCGTGAAGAAGCCGCGCCCGATACTTGAGCGCACGTTCAAATAGTTGCTGCCGCCGAGCGCCTCTATGCCGCGCTGCAAAACCTTCTCAGCCTTTTCATCCGCTTGCGGCGCGCTCTGCGTCGCGCTTTTGCCCGGTTGCGCGAAAGCGTTTGCGCTTAAAAGGAGAATGACGAAAGCAGTCGTGTATGCGAGTTTGATGTTTGAGGAAAAATTTAGACGCATAACTCAAAGCAGACTCAAACAGGATGGACAGGATAGACAGGATAAAAGAAATGCTGAATGAAAGACCAAAAGCTTTTTATTCATCATTCATCATTCCTCGTTCATCGTTTCTTTTATTATCCTGCCTATCCTGTCCATCCTGTTAATTTATTTTTTTGCCAACACGCGGGCAGAGAGGACTAGCCCTGCCCCTACAAGCAAATGAAAAGGGTCTCAATGAACTTTCACTGAAACCCTTTTCCATTTAAGGATACAACTTCAAGGCTCTTTTATTCAACGCCAGCGTCGTTGAGAGCTTTGATGGTAATCTCTTCGCCTTCCACGTCAACGTGGAAGCGTGACGCGCCTTTCCACATAGTGGTGATTGGCAGCTTCACCTTCTCGTCAATGTGACGCTTGAGAAAACGCGCGCCGTAAGCCGGGCTGAAGCCTTTCTCCGTCAAAAGACTGATGGCGCGTTCCGTGACTTCGACCTCTTTGCCCTGACGCTCCATCTGCTTGCGCAGCTTGCTGAGATAGAGCTGAGCGATCTGGCGAACCTCGTCCATCATCAGAGGCGAGAAGACGATAATCTCGTCTATGCGGTTGCGAAACTCCGGCGAGAAACGATTTTCGGCAGCCTTCATCACTTCATTCTTGATAGCACGCACATCGCCGAGAGTCTTCTGGCCGAAGCCAAGCGGTTTCTCGTACTTCTTAAAACTCTCCGAGCCAAGATTCGAGGTCATAATCACGATGGCGTCCGAGAGATAAACTTTCTTGCCGCGCCCGTCCGTCATCCAGCCTTCGTCGAAAGCTTGCAGGAAGAGATTCATCAGGTAGGGCGAAGCCTTCTCAACTTCGTCGAGCAGGAGAACCGTGTAAGGGTTCTCTCTGAGTTGCTCTGTGAGTATGCCGCCGCGCTCTGAGCCGACGATGCCGCGCGGCATCCCGATGAGCTTCTCAATGCCGATGGTCCCGTCGCCGTATTCGGACATGTCTATGCGGACCATCTTCTCGTCATCGCCGAACATGAATTCAGCGACGGCCTTTGCAAGCTCTGTCTTGCCGACGCCCGTTGGTCCCAGAAAGAGCAGCACGCCATCCGGTTTGTAGTGATTCTCTTTGAGCGGGCCTTTGTTCAGGCGCAGGCGTTGCGCAACCGCCCCGACCGCTTCCTTCTGGCCGATGACGCGGTTGCCGATGTCCGCTTCCATCGTCCCAAAGCGGTCATTCGTGTCGCGGAAAATCATGTCGCGCGGGATGCGCGATTCCTGCGAGATTACGTCAATCACATGCTCAGGCTTAACGACCATCGTCTGCGGCTCGTTGATTTCAACTTTGACCGCAGCCGTGTCCAACCAGCCGATAGCCTTATCGGGCAGGTGCAGGTTGCGTATGTACTTCGGAGCCATCTCCAGCGCGGTGTTGATGGCGTCGTCTGAAATCGTCACCGAATAATTCTTCTCTAAGCGCGGGCGCAGGCCCAACAGAATCTCTTTCGTCTCCGTCAGCGAAGGCTCGTCAACTTTCACCATGCGGAAGCGACGCGCTAGGGCTTCGTCTTCGCCGATGTACTCTTTGTACTCCGTGATGGTCGTCGCGCCGATGATACGCATCTCGCCGCGCGCGAGCGCAGACTTGAACATGTTGG
This sequence comes from Pyrinomonadaceae bacterium, assembly GCA_049593215.1. Lineage (GTDB taxonomy): Bacteria > Acidobacteriota > Blastocatellia > Pyrinomonadales > Pyrinomonadaceae > JBAWGU01. The sequence goes on along the minus strand of JBAWGU010000114.1, from coordinate 1,239 downwards.
CGGCATCGCTTGATGTGCCGAGGGCTGCGCCTGCGCCGATAATCGTATGAGCTTCGTCAATGAAGAGAATCAGGTTGTCTCTCTCTTTGACTTCATCAATGATGCCTTTGATGCGTTCCTCGAACATGCCGCGCAGCATCGTGCCCGCGACGAGTCCGCCCATCTGTAGCTGCACGATATGCGAGCCGCGCAAACGCGCGGGCACTTTATCGGGGTCAAGCTCGATTAAGCGTGCAAGCCCTTCGACCACGGCAGTCTTGCCGACGCCCGGCTCACCCACAAGCATCGGCGAGTTGGCGCGCTCACGATGGCAGAGAATCTCCACCATCTGTTGAATCTCAAGCTCGCGTCCGATGGTCGGCGGAATCTTGTCCGCGCGGGCGAGACGATTGAGAGAGACTCCGAAATGCTTCAGGTAAGGAGGCAGCTCGTATTTCTTTTTGTACTGGTCCTCTTCCTGTTCACGACGATGAACGCGGGCGCGAACGTTTTCCACAACAGCCTCCTGACTCGCGCCGAGATTGCGAAGTACCTCGACAAATAAACTGTCATACTGGGAGAGGGCCGTAAAAATGTCTGTCGCTTCGATGGTCTTGCGACCCTGCGCACGCGCGCGCTCCATGGCGCGCTTGAACAGGTCTGTGGTGTCGGGTGAAATCTTAAAGCCCTTGCCGACATGCTGCCGACTCGTTTCCAGACGCTTCTCAACAATCATCTTGACAGTGCGCGGGTCAAGTTGCAGGTCAAGCAGGGTCGAATTGAAAAGCTCCGACTCTTCGCTGGCGAGGGCATTGATAATGTGTTCAACTGAAACGAAGTTTTGATCGCGACGACGCGATTCGCCAAGCGCGTGCTCAAGAATGCGCTGGCCGCTATCGCCAAATTTATCTTTGTATGCTCCAAGGTCTATCATGCTTTTATTCTCTACTGTTCCTCTGTGAAGCGTTCACACTTGATGAAACGTCTGGGCCAGCCCGAAGGTTTTCTCAAAACTGTTTCATTCAACTTTCAACTCGGAGAATCGCTTCGTCTAAAGCTACTCAATAATGCCTGTCCTTAGATGCGAGGGGAGAAAACGCCGTTGCGTTTCCATCCACTAAAGATGATAGCACAGTTGCTACCAGCAAAAACCACGCCAACTAAAAAAGGCGGAAGGTAAATTCGCAAGTCAAAAGGTAAAAGTAAAAAGGCAAAAGTGTGGAAGCTTTATGTCTCTTCCCCTTTCGCCTTCATTCATCA
>JBAWGU010000113.1:0-1536 GCA_049593215.1 Pyrinomonadaceae bacterium | reverse complement strand
TATAAGGAAGGCGTGCGAAAATTAAAACCTCTAACAAAGCGGGTCGAGTTTCTCGCTGATGGTCGGCAGACCATCGTTCAAAGCCTTGTCGGCATTGATCTGCGTGTAGTGCGCCCACGCTTCCGGCACTTTATCTTCAGGGAAAATTGCTTCGACGGGACACTCCGGCACGCAGGCATCGCAATCAATACAGGTCTCAGGATTGATGACAAGCATCGTGTCGTCAAGGTGAAAAGCATCAACAGGACAGACCAGCGCGCAGTCCGTGTAACGGCAATTCACGCACGGTTCAGCAACCACATAGGTCATAAGAATAGAATCTCCTCCAGCGTTATCTCTTGCGGCGGAGCGGACGACACGGAGGGCCAAGCCTCGATGCCCGTTCAAGCATCGCCGTCTTCTCCGACAGCCGCAAAGAAGGTTTGATTACGTCCGGTATATTAAGCATGAATCCGCAAAATTTGAAAGTGAAAAAAGTAATCAGTAATCAGTAATCAGTAGTCAGCTATCAGCAACCAGCTTTTCGCTATCGTGCATTGAGCGTCTTCGTTATTCGATTATCAATCTCAGATTCAAAGTCAGCTAAGAACAACAAGCTGATAGCTGATTACTGATTACTGATTACTAAAGATCATAAAACTTCATATCGCTGCTTGTCAGCATCTTGGTGATGAGGATGATCTGGCCCGTGTGCATGGCGAAGTGTTCGACGACGTGAAAGATGGCTTCAAGCACCGTCACCTCGTAACCCTGAATCGTGCGCCGTTCCAGAAGCTGTGCCTCATCCACACGCGCCAGAACAGCATCAACTTCATCAAGCGTCCGTCTGAGTTTCTCCATCAACTCTGCGCGCGGGATTGTCTCGCGCTCGTCAAACTCCTGCTGGCGCACGCGAGCGTCCGGTTCGCCGCCCACGCTGCTGATAATCCACTGCCGCGCGTTGCCCGCCATGTGCAGCAAGAGATTGCCGATGCTGTTCGACTCTTCGCCCGCGCGCCACCACACCTGTTCGTCATTCAACTTTTCAAGGCATCGCTCGATCTTAGGCAAGTAATCCTCGCGCATCAGCGAACGCGCTTTGGCTATAAAAATTTTCGTCGTCTCGCTCATTGCTTCTCTCTTCGTGTGTGAAATGATAGAGCGTTGATTATCTGAGCCAGCCGCCGAGGGCGCAACCTATTCTTCACTGTCGGTTTCAGGTCGAGCCTTGTGCTTGGCTTTGCGACGCGCCGGACGCGCTTTCTCTTCCGGCCTGGCATGTGTCAGGGGATGTCCCGGCGGCGCGACGGGTTTGCGTATCGCATCAAACACTGACCGCGCGCTCGATTTCTTTGACCGTTTCCGATTAGCCTTCGCAGCCATAATGTTGTCTCTCGTTGATTGGCAGATGCTATTTCGGAGCGCGCAGTTCTGTCAACTTTCTTTCAGATAGACTTTTCAGCCTCATTCAAAAACTTTAGGAGTTACGCAGTTGAACGAGCATGTCAGAACCGCCTGCGGTAGCGGGCGGGTTATCATCGTTGCCATCACCCGCCC
>JBAWGU010000112.1:0-10082 GCA_049593215.1 Pyrinomonadaceae bacterium | reverse complement strand
CCTGTAAACGGCATCATTCAAGGGAGGCGTGAGCGGGCCGCGCAGGAGAAGAGAGAAACGCTCCTGCCTCGGCGGAGAGGCGCGCTCTGAAACTTCTATCAACTCGGCTTCAATCGAGCTTTCAGGCTGATAATGAATCAGAAATTTTGTATGCAGGTGATTGTTAAAATCTGCGCTCGTTAAATTCTCTATCATTGTTTGTATCTCTCCCGCGCGGAGACTACGGGAGCCTTGAGAAAGCGTAGCCCTTTCAATTCGGAAGGCATGGGTTAGACTCAAAGGCGGACTCAAGTCCTGGCTCGCCACTCCATTTGAAAGTGCGTGGCGCTCTCGCCTGTCTTCACAAAACCGAGTCGCTCGTAGAGACGCACCGCAATATTCCACTTCACCACGTGAATGCGAAAAGGTTTGCCCGCTCTCTCTGCTTCCGTCAACAGGTTGCGAATCAGAAAGCCTCCGTATCCGGCATTGCAATATTCTTCCAGCAGCGCAATGTCCACGCCAATAATCTCCGATTCAAGTCTTTCAACGAGGAGCCTCCCGACAGGCACGCCGTCAAGCAGGATGATGTCATGCTGCGCCGTTGGATATTGAACCTTGTAGAACTCGCTCTGCGCTTCGTACTGCATCCGTATGAATGCTTCCTGCTGCTCCGCGCTCCAACCCGTCTGCTCAACCTCCGCGCGCCGCGTGCTCGCATAAACTTTAAGCAGAAAATCTTCGTCGCTTACGAGAGCAGGCCGCAGCGTTACAGATTTAGAAGCGTCAGACAAGATTATTTAGAAACCTCTCCTTGCGAGAAATATCATCGGACTTTACTAAAAAAGAAAAGGCGTCTTGGTCAACGCCTTTAATTAGACATTCGGATGAGCCGGACAGGGATCGAACCTGTGACCCGCTGATTACATACCACCTCGGCTTTCGCCGCCCCTGTTGGGTTCGTGGTCTGGACTATCCCTTCACCATATCCCTGATGGAATTTAGGTGGGCACCGTCTAGTCTCTACGCCTTCCCCGTTTGCGCCGGGGCTTGGTTCGGGATTGCCATCGCCTGAAAGCGGAAGGGTTCCCCGATTTTGATGCCTTGTCACTCGCCTGTTTCCAGACGAGGCTCCCTTAACTTAAGAGTCAGCTGCTCTACCAACTGAGCTACCGGCCCGCGTGTAGTGGAAGAAATTATACGGGCGTGTGATGAAGTGTCAAGTTGATGAGAAGCGCGGTAGTGGGGTTATAGTGTGTTGCTACCTATTTACACCCTATACCCGGGAGTGTTTGCCGTTGCTCAGTAACTACGGTATGGGCATTTTGGCCCCGAAGTAAAATTTAGTGTGTAAGCGCAACGTATCTGTGCTATAAGCGGCTTTGTAAGCTGAGAGCGGGACGCAAGTGATAAACTGAAAGGGTAAGTGTATGGCTACAGGTAAGCAGTCTGAAATAGGTGTTGAGTCAATTGTATCTCTCCCGCTTGACCAATTACGTTTTGACCCATCGAACCCGCGCCTCCCTCCAAAATTTGATGGAGAAGATGAACCGGCAGTTCTTGAATGGATGCTTGATGATGCCACCATCATTGAATTGATGAACTCGATAGGGGAAAACGGTTACTTTGAAGTTGAGCCGTTGCTGGTCATCAGACCACATAAGGGTAAAGATGTTTTTCAAGTTGTTGAAGGCAACCGTCGCCTTGCGGCGGTGAAACTGCTGAACGATCCTCAGTTAGCACCAATAAAAAAGCAGGCTGTACTAGAAGCAAGTAAAGAAGCGAAGATAATACCTGAAGAACTGCCGTCAATTGTTTACCCCAATCGGGACTCTATTCTTTACTATCTCGGTTATCGACACATAACAGGCATAAAAGAGTGGGGGCCTCTTGCTAAAGCACGTTATCTTGAGCAGCTTCGTGAAACCCTTAGAGGAAAGAGTCAAGAAAAGCAGTTCGAGTATTTAGCCAGAACCATAGGTAGTAATAGCTATTATGTGGGAAGGCTGCTTACAGGCTTATCTTTGTACAAAGAAATCGCAGACAAAGATTTCTATCGGCTTTCGGGCGTCAACGAGCAAAGCATCAAATTTTCTTTAATTACTACTGCTCTGACGTACAGCAATATTGTTCAATTCTTAGGATTAACTAGCAACACAGACCCAAGTTTGAAACGGCTGGTTGATCGCCATTTAAAAGAACTTACTTCGTGGATGTTTGAAAAGGGGCCGGAAAATACGACCCGGCTTGGCGAGTCGAGAAACTTGAAATACCTGAACGCGGTCGTGAAGAACAAGACCGCGCTAACCGCGTTTAGAAATGGTGCTTCTCTCAACGATGCCACGTTATTGACTGGTGTTCCGTCAGAAGTTTTCCGGCTCGCAATAGCAAAGGCTAGGGTGCATTTACAAAACGCACGAGAATATATCTACAAGATTAAAGAGGCTACCGAATCGGACGCAGAGATATTGGTTGACATAGTAGATCAAGCCAGCTTTTTGCACAGATCGTTAGTAAATCTCCTACCACAAACGCAGAAACACAAAACAGGGACAGGCAAAGAATAATTTTGAACTAAGGCTGAAGAAGATTCAATGCCGAAGAAGCCTTCACCTCTAAAAAAACTAGAGACACTTCCTCCCACATATGACAGCTACGAGTGGGCTGACTATATCGAGTTGCTTTGTTTGGCAAATAAAGATGGTCGGGTCAGCAAAGCCGACGTATTAGATTTCGTTAGAGAGAGAAAAAGAGACCTGAATGAAGGCCATCCGCTTGAAGGCTCGGAAGCAGAAGAAAAAGACATCGAAGATGAGATGGAAGTCGAAGATGAATACGAAGATGACGAAGACATAGATGAAGAAACCCCAGAACCGGCACTAGCAGATGACAAATGGGACATAAGGGGCAGCGATTGGTTCAGGCATCTTGAGTACAGATCTGGTGCTTTCGTTGAGTTCTACCCGTTCAGAGTAATCAAAGGGGGAACTGTCTTAGTGCTTTCTGGCTCGAAGGCTAGGCTGAGTGTGCAGCGGAAGCTGTATATATTTCTCTTGCTGGCCTCCAATCTAAGATACCTTAGCCAATCTGACCAGACCTCTATTGCCTCTATATTTGAGGTCGCAAGTTTTCACGCACTAGAAACATACCTGCCTTCGGGAAGTAATCTGTATATGTTTGGTAAGCACGGACTTAATAAAAGTGGCCCTTATTCATCAGGTACGCTTTGGGAGAAGTTAAACCGGATAGCTGCTGATATTAGAGAGAAGGTGGTTTGCAAAAAAAGCGACTTCAAGCCAAGTAATACCGGCGATGCCGGGCTGGACTTAATTGCGTGGCTGCCGCTCGAAATTGGCTCTGAAATGAGGAGAGGGTTCTTTGTCGTGTTCGGGCAATGTGCATGTACCCGCAGATGGGTAGAGAAACAGTTTGAGACGAGCTATGACACTTGGAAAAACTACTTATCTTTTACCGTCTATCCCACAAGGCTAACTTTCATTCCGTACTGTTTCCGTAAAGCAACAGGCTCTTGGCACGACTACAACAAAATAAGCGCGACCGTTGTGGTTGACAGGCTTCGCTTAACTAATCTTCTAAGAGGGAAACATTCTACTCTTCGTCCACACATTATTGCTCATGTAAACGACGTTCTTCAGAACGCTGTCTTTACCCTCTGATCGCTGGCCATTGGCCTATGCTTTTTGCTAAACTTCTGCATGTGGTTTTAAGTCAATTCTTTGGAGGCACTTGATTTATGGTAGATAAATTAACTGCCGTCTCATTATTCTCAGGCTGCGGTGGCTTCGATTGGGGCGCAAAGCAAACAGGCGTCGAAATCATTTGGGCTAATGACATAGACCAGCACGCCGCTGCTGCTTATAGCTCAATTTTCCCGGATGTAGAATTTGTCCATGATGACATCCAGAACATTTCACACTTCCCTAAAGCCGACATTCTAATCGGCTGTTTCCCCTGTACTGGCTACAGTATTGCTGCCCGTAGGCGATGGGGCAATTCCCTTTTACGAGATTTGAAAAGTGACGAAACCAACTTTCTTTACTGGCAGTTCTTACGGGCCTTAGAACAAGTCAAGCCGAGATTTGCTTTCATTGAGAATGTCGGTGGAATGATAACGGCTGACAACGGATATTTTCTTGAAGAGCAAAAATTCCATTTTCGCAGGCTACGCTATGAAGCCGCTTATGCTCGTCTATTAGCCAGTGATTTCGGAGACGCACAGGCGCGTGAACGTGTGTTTATCGTGCTGACAAGCTATGACATGAGGCCATATACCTACACATTCCCGAACCCAACTCATGGCCCGAAAGGAACGAAGGCCAATAAGGTTTTACGTGATGTTATTGGAGAGATGGAAGAATGGCCGGAAGGTGAGTTTAGTGAAAAGCCATTTCACGGACACTACTTAACCAGAAATCGTAAACGTGGATGGAATCAGTTGAGCTATACAATCGTGGCACATGCCGACCACGTTCCTTTGCATCCAATAGGTGAGCCAATGCGTAATGTTGGTAAAGACGCTTGGGAATTGCAAGGTGATTTGAACCGCCGTCTATCTTGGCACGAGTGCGTTGCGATACAAGGGCTTCCTAAAAACATCTTGCCTTCTGGCGGCTTAGAGCAAAAGTATAAGGTCGTAGGTAACGCTGTCCCTCCAGTGTTCGGTGAAGTCCTTCTCAAACCAATCGTTGAAGTTAATCCTTCTCCGAGAATATGGCGATTCTAGTGGGCAAAGCACCGAACTTCAAGAACTTCAAGCCTTCATCGGAGAAAGCGAGTAGAGCACTATCAAAAATCAAGGCTACCGATACCAAAGGCGAGAAACTCTTACGGAGTGTGCTCTGGAGGATGGGATTTCGTTTTCGTAAAAACGTCCGTGACCTGCCGGGTAAGCCTGATATTGTATTCCCCAAACACAAAGTAGCTATTTTCTGTGACGGAGATTTTTGGCACGGCAGGAATTGGCGTAAAGACAAACGAAGGCTGCAAGTCGGCCCTAACGCACCGTATTGGGTAGCTAAAATACAAGCCAACATTAACCGTGACAAGCGTTATAACAAGGAGTTGAGGTGTCTTGGCTGGCGTGTCTTGCGCCTCTGGGAATCCGACCTTCGAGCGGATGTTGCCAATACCGCGTTAAGTATAGCCGGTATTTTGTCCACTAAAACAAATCAACAGCACTAACTTACATTTTGAATCTTCTATTTGTGGGCGAAGTCTCAATAGCGTATTAAGATGCCCTCATAAGGTTGCCCTTCTGTCAAGAATTTTCTGAAATCTAGCAACACACTACGACCTCACTATCAGGAGAGCGCTGTTGATAATGCGTGTCTAACGCGAGTCAGTTCTGTGTTGAATGTGCGAGAGCGTTGCGCATGGCTTGCGCGGATTGCCAGCGTTGAGCCGGGTCTTTAACGAGGGCGCGTTCGATGACTTCTGCGAGCGGGGCGGGGATTTCGGGGATGCGGTTGCGTAAAGGGACGATGGGTTTGTCGAAGATGGCTTTGACGGTTTCGGCGACGTTGGCTTCGGGAGAGAGGTCGAGGGCGAGTTCGCCTGTGAGCAGACGGTAGGCGGTCATGCCCATCGCGTAGATGTCTGCTGTGGGGCGCACGTCGCGGAAGTCTCTAATCTGTTCGGGAGGCATGAAGGCAAATGTGCCTGCCATGTCGCCCGCCATCGTGATGCCGCTCAATCCTGATTGGGTGAAGCTTTTGGCGAGACCGAAGTCTGTGAGCTTCGCGGTGTAGTTGGGCCACGCGCCGCCGACAAGGATGTTCTGGTCCTTAATGTCACGGTGGATGTAGCCTTTGCTATGAGCGTAGGCCAGCGCGTCGAGCGTCTGGGTCAGAATTGGCGTGGCTTCTTTGTGAGAGAGCCGCCCGCCGTGCGAGTCTGCAAGGCGCGCGGCGTCTGCGCCTTCGATGAATTCCGTGACGAGATAGACGACGCCTTTGTTTGTGCCGCGATCAATGAAGCGGACGATGTTGGGATGTTGCAGAGCGGCGGCAACGTCTATCTCACGCATGAAGCGGCGCAGGGCTTGATCGCTGACGGCGACTTCGGGGAGCATCGTCTTGATGGCGACGGCGCGGCCTGTCGTTTGCTGGCGCGCGAGCATGACGCAGCCCATGCCGCCGCGTCCCAGAATCTTGACCATCTCGTAGCCGGGCACAGGCTGCGGCTGTCGCTTCAACTCTTCACGACAATCTTCGCAGAGATACGAGAGGTGCTCATCGGGCGCGGAGGCTTCGGCCTGATCTCTGCGCCCGCAGTTGAGACATTCGACCATCACGATTGCAGGCTGCGTCGGGGGCAGCGGAGTGCGCGCGTGAATCTCCGTCTTCTGCTCGAAAGAATTATGCTGCTCAACGCTGACTTCGACGGCGAGCACGGTCGCGCCTCCCTGTATGCGGTCGCCGTTTTTCAAATGCGCTTCGTGAACCTTCTGGTCGTTGACGTAAGTGCCGTTGGTCGAGCCTAGATCGCGCAGGAAGCAGAGCGGCGGCGCAATCTCAAGGATGCAGTGATGACGCGAGAAGAATTTGTCCTGCGGCAGAGAAAGATGCGCCGTATCGCTGCGCCCGATCAGAAACGTGTCGTGCTGATCGAACGTGAACGTGCGCCCCAGATAAGGCCCTGCCAAAACTCTTAAAGTTACTCGCATGTAGCTAAAGGGGGAAAAGGGGAAGAGGGGAAATGGGTAAAAGGAAGAAGAGAAGCTCGCTCATCGAGTTTGTTCTTTTCCTTTTACCCTTTTACCCATTTCCCCTCTTCCCCCTGTCATTTATTTGCTAATCTCCAGATCGTCGAAAGCGACTTCGGGCGTGTCGCTGGTGTAGAAACCGGCGAGGCCGTCGCCAAGATTGTAAGTGTCGTTGATGCTGGTGGCGTATTGCCCGTTGATGTAGAAGGCCATCTGCTTGCCGCTCAGACGGACTTCGAGTTGATTGGTCGAAGTGCCTGTGCGGATTGTGTTCGAGGGGGTCCAACTGACAATCGTGGTCTCTTTGCCGCCCTGATGAAAGACGACGGAGTATTGCGGATTGTTCGCCGTGTAGATAATGAAGCTGTAATCTTGCAGCTTGTTATCTTTATTCTGGCCCAGCACGGAGATGCCGTAGCCGTACTTCGGCGACGTGCCGGAGATGCTGCGAGCCGTCGCGCGCACCGTCGCATTCTTCGTATAGTAAGAAGCATTCTCAGGCGCGTACTGCACGACATATCTTTCCGCCACGCCCTTCATGTGATACTCGCCATCCTCGTAATTGGCTGTGAGCGAAGCGTCCGAGCCTATCCACCATTTCTGCGTGGAGAAGTCGTCCGTAAAAGTTGAAGCGGAAGTGTTGCTATTCGTATTTGAATTGTTGGCGTTCGCGGTGTTTGTGTTCGAGTTGCGATTAACCTTCGTGTTCCCGTTGTTCGCGTTAGCATTGTTGTTGTTGTTCGTGCTCATGCTGGCAAGCGCAACAATCAGGACGACGAAGCCGACGCCCAGAACGAGGAGCAACACGCCGCCGCCGAGTATCCAGGGCCAGGGGCTACGCTTTTTTGGCGCGGCTTGAGGATAAGTCGGCGTTGGAGACCATGAGGGCTGCGCGGGCTGTTGATAGACAGGCGCGTTGGGTTGATAGATCTGCGTCGGCGGCGGCTCGCCACTGGTGTCGCGCGGTTGCGAGTATTGCACTGTCGCGTTCGGGTCATAAGACGGCGACCCCGCGCTCTCAGTCAAGAGACGCCCGCCGTCGTCAAGACAGAAGCTCAAAGCGTCATCCGTATAAGTGCGATTACAGGTTGGGCATCGTTTCATTTTTTTTGTGACCTCTCAGCGAAGGGAGAAAGGAATGATGAATGATGAACGATGAATGAAAAACAGTCCGTTGTCAGTTGTCAGTGGTCCGTTGTAAAAGCGCATAACAACTGACTACGGACAACGGACAACGAGCAGTTCTTAATTCATCATTCATCATTCCTCGTTCATCGTTTCCTTTTTGGCATTATACGGGAAGCGCGCGGAGTCTCAAGCCCTGATAGGAATTCCGCAGCGCCCGCAAAACCTCGTGCCCGAAGGATAACTTGTGCCGCACGTCTTGCAAAAGACCTCGACGGGTTGCGGCGCGTTCCAGGTCAACATACCGCTTGCTATCGGAATGCCGCAACGCCCGCAGAATTTTGTGCCCGCAGGATAGACGTGCCCGCAGCGCCCGCAACGCGCTCCGCTCGGCTGCGTGTTGACAGAGCCTGCGCTGCTGCCACCACTACTGCCCGCGCCTCCGCTCAAGCTTCTCTGGCCGTGTTCTTCCTGTAGATGATTAAATGAAGTGCTGCCGCAGCGTCCGCAAAATTTTACGCCCGAAGCAAAGCGCGCTCCGCAACGCGCGCACGCGACCACCGAAGGCGTGATGCTGCCCGGCCCACTCCCAAGACCAACGCTCCCGTCGCGCGAAGGCGTTGGTTGATTGGCGGACGCAGGCGGCTTGAGCTGCGCTTGAATAATCTGCTCGCTTGAGTCTGGACGAATCTCAATCACGCGCTCGTCATCGCGCTCGCCCGTGCGCGAGACGCGAAGCACGTGGCGGCCCGGCGGAATCGAGCTGAGAATGATACGGCCTGAGCGTCCAATGCTCCCGTGTCTTTCATCGTCAACATAAACTTCCGCTCCGACAGGCGCGAGCACCACGACGCGAGTCTCGCCTTCATCCGTCTGCTCCGCAGAATCTTTGCCAGCAGCCTTCTCAAGCTCTTCCACCCAGTCGCCTATGTTCAGAGGCCGCGCCTCCGCTTCCTTCTCAAGCGCGTGCATCACAGCGTGTTCGACTTCCGCAGAGATGTCGGAGCGCAGCGTGCTCAGAGGCGGCGGCGTGTTCATCACCTTCTGCATGATGATCTGCGTGATGTCGCCCGTGAACGGAGGACGCCCGCCGAGCATGTGATAAGCGATTGTGCCGAGCGCATAAATGTCTGCGCGTGCGTCCAGCTTTACTCCGGGCTGCATCTGTTCGGGAGCCATGTACTCAGGCGTGCCGATGATGCCGCGCGAAGCTGGTCCACTCGCGCTATCAAGCCCGTCCAACGCGCCGCCGACAATCTTGGCGAGACCGAAATCGCCAACCTTGACGAAACCATCGCCCGCGAGGCTTCCGTCCTTTCGTTTGCGTTGCATGATGAAGACGTTCGCAGGTTTGAGATCGCGGTGGAGTATGCCTTCGTCGTGCGCCGCGTCAACGCCCGCGCAGATTTGTTGCAGGAGTGAGAGCGTTCGCTGAACGCTCAGCGTTCCTTCGCGGCGCAGCAGGTGATGCAGCGTCTCGCCCTGCACATACTCCATCACCAGATAGAAGACGCCTTCGGGACTCTTGCCAAAGTCCGTCACGTCAACGACGTTCGGATGGCGAACGGAAGCGGCAGTGCGCGCCTCGCGCTCGAAACGCGCGATGGCCTCGCCTTCCTGCAAGCCTTCGTCTAAGAGAACTTCGGGGCGAATGGTCTTGACGGCGACGCGGCGTGTTTGAAGATTCTCGTCGCGCGCAAGATAGACCTGCCCCATCGCGCCGCGCCCCAGACGCTTCTCAATCAGATAACGTCCGGCGAGCAGTGGGCTGCCCGGCAGCGTGTGCTTCGTATTCGTCTGGTCATCCGGACAGACGAGCGTCTCGTCTTCGTAGCAGCGTTCGCAACGGGGGCATTCACGCATGAACAGGGGGTCTCCGGGAACTCTTTGATGAAGAGAATGCTATTGACAATTTCAGTCTTGACGGGAAGCCTCTCTGTTAATCAACGGAGAAAGAATAAGGCGTCGCACGCGCTCTGGTCAATTGAGACACGTCCGACGCCCTATTAAGTTCCATTTGGAATTCAGAGTTTAGCCAGCAGCTTTGGCAGACTTCTGTTCCTGCTTTGAAGCCTCCATGCGCGTGCCTAACTCTTCGATTCTATCTTCTCCCAAAACCTTTTTGGCTTTGGGAAACATATCGCCCTCTTCCTCTTCGACGTGATGCTCCACATTTTCTTTGAGCACGGTCAGCTTGGCCGCCCATTCTTCAGAATCTTTCGGCATGGAATCAAGCTCTTGTAAAAGCATCTTG
>JBAWGU010000111.1:0-4001 GCA_049593215.1 Pyrinomonadaceae bacterium | reverse complement strand
CCTTTTACCTTTTTACTTTTGCCTTTTGCTCTTTGCCTTTTTTGCTGCTTTCTTTTCAGTGTCTCCGCTGTTCTTCTCCGCGCAAATGCGTTTGTACTCTTGCTCAAGCTTTTTTAGTTGTTCATCCGACAGTTCCTCCAAATCTATCATGCTATCGCTCGCACCCTTGGTGGCTTTAATCAACTCGTCGAGTTTCAGGTGAAACGCTTTGGCGTCGCGGTTCTGCGTGTTCTGAATTATGAAGACCATCAGGAAGGTGATGATGGTCGTGCTTGTGTTGATGACTAGCTGCCACGTGTCCGAATAGTGAAAGAGCGGGCCGGTCGCTGCCCAGACAACTATTATCAGAAAGGCAAGGATGAAGGCCCAAGACGTTCCGGCAAGGTGCGATATATGGGCGGCAAATTTGCGAAAGAGTTCGTTCATAGTTTCCTCCTTGATATTCTAAACAAAAACAGGGGAGGGAGATCGGGCGCGGATGGAGGAGTAGTTTTAAGAAATTCCGGGAACGTCTTGATAGCTAATGGAGCCATTATTCTTTACCTGCTAAATTTTATCAACACTCCGCAAAGAAATTGTCAGGAATAATTTAGCGACTCTTAACCGCTTGCTTTGATAGAATGCGCTCGAATGACGAGTGAGGGGGAGGCGCTCTGTGAAACTCAAAGACAAGATTAAGGTGGTCCTTGATGAAGGGCGTATGCTCATACTCGGCGCGCAGGTCTTGCTCGGCTTCCAATACCGTTCGGTCTTTGAGACAGGTTTCGACAAGCTGCCTCATTCTTCGCAGCTCCTCAAGCTCGCAGCGCTCTGCCTGATGCTCTTAGCCATCATGCTCCTGATGTCGCCGGGCGCGTTTCATCGCATCGTGGCTGAAGGCGAAGACCGCGAAGATGTTCACAACTTTGCCACAAGCGTGATGGATGTAGCTCTGCTGCCTTTCGCTTTAGGCTTAGGCATTGACGTTTATGTGGCAACGCAGAAACTCGCAGGAACAACCTACGGCATCATTGGCGGCCTCGTTGCGCTTCTCTTTGCGCTCTTCTTCTGGTACGGGCTTGAGATGCTGCGCAAATCCGCACACAGGCACAGGGAGGGACGGGCGATGAAAGATGGGAAAGAAAAATCCGAAGATGGCGGCACGAAGCTGAAGGACAAGATCGAACAGGTTTTGACGGAAGCGCGTATGGTCCTGCCGGGCGCGCAGGCTCTGCTCGGCTTTCAGTTTGCGACAATGCTCGTCGAAGGGTTCGAGAAGCTGCCCGTCTCTTCCAGATACGTGCATCTCATCAGTCTTTTCTTCATTGCCCTGAGCATCATCTTTCTGATGACGCCTGCCGCCTATCATCGCCTCGTCGAGCGTGGCGAAGCGACGCAGCATTTTCATCGTTTCGCCAGCCGCATGTTGCTTGCCGCGATGATTCCGCTCGCGCTCGGCATCGCAGGCGACCTGTTCGTTGTCATGCGCAAGGTCACAGAGTCTATGAAGCTTGGCGTGACAGGAGCAGTCATCACGCTCGTCATCTTTTACGGGTTCTGGTTCGGCTACACCTTTTATCGTAGAAGCCAGCAAGGGGCAGCTTTGCGAAAAGCCGGAAAACGAAGCAGCCAGTTTGCTTCATGAAGTTTAGGAGTTACGCTGTTGAAGTCAGTACCGCCTGCTGCGAGCGGGTCTCTGGCTACGTTATCACCCGCCCGCTACCGCAGGCGGTACTGACACGCTCGTTCGGTGAATGATGATTAAAGAAACGGCGCGCAGGCGCGATCTTGTGAGAGAGTTTCTCGCCTACATTCAGGTTGAGAAAGGTCTCGCGCAGAACTCGCTCGAAAGTTATCGCAGAGACCTCGCGCGCCTTGAGCGTTGGGCCGAAAAGTCGGGTAAGCGCATCGAAGAACTCTCGCGCGCGGACCTCCGCGCATGGATCGCGCAGCTTTCGCGCGAAGGGCTTGCGCCCGCGTCTGTCTCTCGCGCCGTGAGCGCGGCGCGCGGCCTCTTCCGCTTCCTCATGCTCGACGGGCACATCAAGCAGCATCCTGCTGAGGACTTGAGCACGCCGCAACTTGTCGCGCACCTGCCAAAGTTTCTGAATGAAGAAGAGATGGAACGCCTGCTCGCCGCGCCGGATGTTGGGACGGATGAAGGCGTGCGTGACCGTGCCATCTTAGAGTTGATGTATGCGACGGGCTTGCGCGTGTCGGAGATGGTCACGATGAGGCTCGCGGATTTAGATTTGGATGGCGGCATGATTCTCTGTCACGGCAAAGGCAGCAAAGAGCGGCGCGTGCCTATCGGACGCAGCGCAACCGAGTGGCTGCAAAAGTACAGAGGCGTGCGTGCGCGTGCAGGACGCGCCAACCACCCGCGCCTCTTCATCAACAGTGTGGGCCAAACGCTCACACGCCAGCACGCATGGTCCATGATTAAACGCTACGCCGAGCGCGCAGGGCTGCCCGATATTTCGCCGCACACGCTGCGCCACAGCTTCGCCACTCACCTGCTCCAACGCGGCGCAGACTCGCGCTCCGTGCAAGCGCTCCTCGGACACAGCGACATCTCGACCACACAAATCTACACGCACATCACAGACCGCCACCTGCGTGCCTCCTATGATCGCTTTCACCCAAGAGCGAAGATGAAGGATGAGTAAAAAGCTGTCCGTTGTTCTTTGTCCGTTGTCCGTAGCCAGTTGCCCGTTGTTTGTGATTGACGAGTTGACCTCTAAAAATAGAGCATTCGGCATGAATTAAGATTCAAAACAACCGGCAACGGGCAACGGACGACGGACAGCCTTTGCTTTTCTTCTTGCCTCAGCAACGCACCCGCGTTAAAATCCGTTATGTGCGGGCGGTCCAGACGTGGGCTGCCCTCTAGCAGTCACCGCAGATGCCCCGATCCGTCCTTTCGACGAACGCTCGACGCAAGCTCTTTCAAGACGATCCGGCCTATCTGTGCAACGCCAACCTCAAGTTCCCAGCGCTCAGTTGTAAATTTACACGCGAGACATCGCAACGATGGATTTATCCGAAACATCCGGTAGCATCGTCTCTGAAAGACGGATGAGAAAGTTACAACTGAGCCTGAGCGGAAAGATTTTATGAAGACCACTTGCCCACACTGCCAACTTCAAGGTCTGGTTGAGACGGCGCAACTCTCTATCAAGCAGAGAGTCGTCTGCCCGCGCTGCGAGCAATCGTTTGAGGTCTCGCTCTTCGATGATGTGCTGGACCTTCCGCTTGCGCCGCGCGCAGGGCATACAGGCGACCTCGCGCCCGTGTTCCCTGACCTTTCGATCAAGCCTGCGCCCGCCTTCCTCTCAGCCTCGACGCAGGAAACACAGACCGTAGCGACACTCGGCAAAACGGATGTGCTTGATGAAAAGGTTGCTCTCCCCGATGAAGCGCGATTTGAGACTTCTATCTCTCGTCTCTATTCGGAGAACGAGTTGATTGAGTTGGAAGAGTTGCCGGGCTTTGAGAGCCAGACCGTGACCCGCACGGACAAGTACGGCAAGGGCGTGCGCCTGATGCGCATCTCACCTGTCTGGATTTTCGTCGGCGGTCTGGCGCTCATCTCGCTGCTTCTTCTGCTAGGCTCACTGAGACCTGCCGAGAAAACGGACGAGACGGCTGCCGTCAACCCGGCTATCAACGAACAGAGCAACAGGACTATTGTGCGGACGACGACGGCTGAAGGCGTGAAGGTTGAACCCGCAAAGGTCGAGCCGTCAAAGACTGAGCCGCCGAAGCCCTTGCCCGCAAAAGTTGAGACGGAGATTAAGCAAACACCCGCGAGCGTTGACGCAAACGCAACCGCTTCCGTGAAAGCTGCGCCCGTGCCGCAGGCGGAATCGTTGAAGACCGTTCAGACGAACGCGGTCGCAACACAGCAGGCTCATGCAGAACAATCCGGCAACGGCTACCTCTTGCAGTTTGGCTCTCATCCTCAGAGTCAGGCCGCAGAGGAACAGGCGGCGCGTCTGCGTGCGGCAGGGGTCGAGGCG
>JBAWGU010000110.1:0-4200 GCA_049593215.1 Pyrinomonadaceae bacterium | reverse complement strand
GAGCGAGCCAGCGCGCAATTGGATAACTGAAGCCCGCAGGAAACGATGTGCCCCAGATGCCTGAGACTTCACCGTAATCAAAGTATGAGATGTCCGCGTCTATCTCTCGCAAATATTCGACGCGCTCCTTGAAAGCTTTGAGAATCTTTTCAACTCCGGCGAGCACGCGCTTCGCTTGCGGATACGCGCGCATAAACAACAGGCTTTCGTGAAAGCGTATGAGCGACTCTGCATCCGTGAAGCGGCGCGACGCGAGTGCGGCGAGCAGCTTTAGAGTCTTCGCTTCCGTCTGCGCGTCAAATGCGCGCTTCTGTTCTTCAAGTTGTTCGAGAAGGCGTGCGAGCGTAGTTGGCACAGAGTTGATCCAGTATTGAAAGAGTCTTAAATAGCACAGGTAGATTAGCCGACTCTGGTTGGAAGTCAATAACCGCGCAGGACAAAGTTGGACGCGCAACGGCAGACGCTGCACCGTCCCGCTTGCCGACAGCGCGTTTGTTGACTAAGCTTCAGATGAAAAGTTTTTTATGCGGGCGGAGAGAGAGACGGAAGAGCGAACAGAGGTAAAGTTTTTTGAGCGACATGGTGAAAGACGGATTCCATGACGAGTGCGGCGTGTTCGGCATCTACGGCCACACGGACGCCTCGCGCCTCACCTATCTCGGACTCTACGCCTTGCAGCATCGCGGGCAGGAGTCTTGCGGTATCGTTTCGTCAAACGGCGCGGAGCTTCGCTCGGAGCGTGCGATGGGACTCGTGCCGGACGTTTTCAACGAAGAACTTCTCAACAAGCTTCCCGGCGAGAGCGCCATCGGCCACGTGCGCTACTCGACTGCGGGCGAAGTTTCCATACGCGAAGCGCAGCCTTTCCTCGTCGCCTGCCAGCACGGACAGGTCGCCATCTGTCACAACGGCAATCTTCCATTCGCCAGCGAAGAGCGCAAGCGTTTGGAACGCGCGGGAGCAATCTTCTCATCAACTTCCGACACGGAGGTCGTGCTGCACGGCATTGCGCGCTCAAACGCTCAGAACGTCGCTGAAGCAATACCGGAAGTTCTGCGTGAGACAGAAGGCGCGTTCTCAATGCTCTTCCTCACGCCCCAATGTTTAATCGCCATACGCGACCCGCGCGGCTTTCGTCCACTTGCATTAGGGCGTTTGGGCGACGCATGGGTGATAGCCTCCGAGACCTGCGCCTTTGATTTAATCGAAGCGCAATACGTCCGCGACGTTGAGCCGGGCGAGATGATCTGCATTGACCGCGAAGGCTTGCGCTCATCGCATCCTTTGCCCCGACAGCAACATTCAATGTGCATCTTCGAGCACGTCTATTTCGCGCGCCCGGACTCTTTAATCTTCGGCCAATCAGTCAACGAGTCGCGCCACAAGATGGGCAAACGCCTCGCCGTCGAGCAACCCGCAGACGCAGACATCGTTGTGCCTGTGCCTGATTCAGGTGTTGCCGCAGCGATTGGCTACGCGGCGCAATCAAAGATCAGCTATCGTCAGGGCCTCGTGCGCAACCACTACGTTCATCGCACCTTTATCGAACCCAAACAATCCATACGCTCCTTCGGCGTCCGCATCAAGCTCAACCCCGTGCGCGATTTGATAGCAGGCCGCCGCGTCGTCCTCATTGACGACTCAATCGTGCGCGGCACGACCTCAAAAAAAATCGTTCGCATGGTCAGAGAAGCCGGAGCAACGGAAGTTCACATGCGCATCAGTTGCCCGCCCACAGTTAGCCCCTGCTACTACGGCGTGGACACTCCGAACAAATCCGACTTGATTGCCGCGCAGATGTCCGTCGAAGAGATTAAACAATTCATCGGCGCAGACTCGCTCGGCTACCTCTCCTTGGAAGGAATGCTCGAAGCCACAGGCATCCGTCCAGACGCATCATGCGTCGCCTGCTGGACAGGCCGCTACCCGACACGCATCACACGCGAAGCCGAAACCATGTGGGCCAGAGAACACGAGCCTGTGCCCTCTGGTGATGCTTAGAGACTTGTCAGGTAACAAGGTTGACATCTTTAACGAAAATAGGAAAATCGCTTGTGGAGGCAACATGAAAAAATCGAAGGCAATAAAAGAGGTGAAGATAGAGCGTCCGCAGCGTGCCGTGATTACAGAAAAAGAGGCATTAAAGCGCATGAAGGAGTTTCCGAAGCGGAAGGAGAAATTCATTGCCACTGTTAGAACGGGCAAGAGTTGAAGTTTATCTCCCTGATCTTCCATCCGAGTCATACCATAATCTACTAGAGGCTTTTGATCAGGAGTTCACGTATGCGTTTGGCGGCTGCACGATTATTCGAGGGCTTGACGGCAGCTATCTCTCCCGTGCCGGTCTGAAGACTCCCGACAAAATCAATCTCATTTATACAGACCTTCCAACGGCCTTAACGACAAACTTTGAGAGCCTCGCACGGTATTCAGACGAATTGAAGGAAGCGGCGTTTGAGTCGTTGATGGAAGAAGCGATCCTTGTTGTCGTAACGCAGGTTTATCATGCCGTGTAATCAACTTCAGTTGTTGTAAACTAAAATTTAGAGATGGTGGAAGCATGAGCACTGAAAGACAATCGCGGCTCGCGCCGCAGGGACAAGGCGGGAGAGGTTGTCTTTACGGCGGCATCGGCGTCGCGGTGATAGTCCTTGCCGTAATTGTCGGCAGCATCCTTCTCATACGCCACTTTCGCAACCGGACGCCGACTCCGAAGCCTTCGGGCGATGAGCTTCAGGTGCATGTGCTCGACGTGGGGCAGGGCGACTCCATCCTGATTGTCGCGCCCGGCGGAAAGACCGTGCTCGTTGATGCGGGCGTGCCCGGAAGCGGCAAGGTTGTGATGAATGCTATGAAGCGTTACGGGCTGGACCATCTCGATTTGATGGTTGCGACGCACGCGCACGTGGACCACATCGGCGGCGCGGATGAAGTCCTGCGCGCAACGAAAGTCACGTCCGTGCTCGACAGTAAAGTTCCGAATATGACGAAGAACTACGAAGATTTTCTGGCGGCGATTCAACAGACAGGGGCAAAGTATGTCGCGGCTTCGCCGGGGCAGAAGTTTGACATGGGCGGCGGCGCGACGCTCACTGTGCTTGCGCCGATTCAACCCTTCTTCACGAAAGACCAACTGCGCTCAGGCGGCAACGAGCCGAACGCCAACTCCGTTGTGACGCGACTCGACTACGGCGATTTCTCTATGCTCTTCACGGGCGATGCGGAAGCGCAGACAGAAGCGCGCATCATGAGTCAGGGCGAAGACGTTCACGCAAAGGTTCTCAAGGTCGGACATCACGGCTCGAAGTACGCTTCTTCGGAAAACTTTTTGAAGCAGGGCAAGTTTGAAGCGGCGATCATCTCGGACGGCACGGACAATCGCTACGGCCATCCAAGCCAGGAGGCGCTTGACCGTTTCAAATCGCTTGGCATCAAACTCTATCGCACAGACTTGCAGGGCGAAGTCACAATCATCTCGCGCGGGCAGGGCTATGAAATCAAGACGGAGCGTCAGGCCACAGGCGATATGTGGGCCGGACGCACGGCGCAAAAGGATGACTCGGCAGGCTCTACCGCAGCCCTCGCCGGAGATGCGGAACAGGAATCCAATCCATCAAAGAAGAGCAAGCGCAAGTATTAAGAAGCGAGAACACTTCGCGCGCTTGGCTGATCGTGCCGCTGGTTTTGAGGTAAGGAAAATGGCTGAGACGAAAGATAAAGATGAGAGCGAGCATTCCGGTCAAATCCATGCCGTGATAGACAGGATCGAAGACGGAGGCATGGCGGTCATCTATCTTGGCGATGACAAAAAAGTGAAGATTGATCTTCCCGCTTCTCTTCTCCCGGAGGGCGCGAGCGATGGCGACCACCTGCGCATCAGTATCTCGATTGACAAACAATCGCGCTCGATGTCGGCAGACCGCATCAAGAAACTTCAGGACCAGCTTGCTCAACAGAGCGGCACGCAGGACCAAAAGGATTTCAAGCTTTAATAAAGACTGTCCGTAGTCCGTAGTCCGTTGTCCGTTGTTCGTGCTTGATGAATTGAATCCTAAAGATGAAACATTCAACAGGGGTAAGACTCAAAACAACGGACAACGGGCAACGGACTACGGACAATTTCGGAGGACTTTAAGTGGCGCGAAGTAGGCGCGGGTGCGGGTGCGCGCTCGCGGTGTTGTTAGCAATAGCCGTGGCGGC